>CAZKYD010000122.1:0-7229 GCA_964556875.1 uncultured Alistipes sp. | reverse complement strand
GCATCTGCTTTTCCATCGCTACGCGCACCGATTCGGGAGGCGTGATGTCTTGCAGTTCGACGCGATTCACTTTTACGCCCCACTTGTTAGTGGCATCGTCAAGGATTGTCTGCAGGCGAGAGTTGATAGTGTCGCGCGATGTCAGGGTTTCGTCTAATTCGAGTTCGCCGATGACGTTACGAAGTGAGGTCTGGGTCAGCTTTTCGATAGCGTTAGGCAGATTGTCGATTTCGTAGACAGCTTTCTTGGGGTCAACGATCTGGAAATATAGCAATGCGTTGATTTCGGTAGTAACGTTATCGCGTGTGATCACTTGTTGCGAAGGGAAGTCGTAGACTTGCTCGCGGAGGTCGATAACCGGAGTGGTGGCCACTCTGACCTGTAATCGCCCGTTTAGGCCGTTTTCAACGCGGCGTGTATAGACAACTTTTGCTTTGTCAATGAAGGGCAAAATGATATTTAATCCGGGGTTCAGTACGCTGTGGAAGCGTCCGAGGCGCTCGATAACGCGTGTCTCTGACTGGGGGACTACTTTAATACTTTTCGATGCTGTTATCAGGGCGAATAGCAGCAACAAGAGGGCGAAAATTAATGTTGCACTCATATTGAATTGTTTCTTTATTTTACAAACAGGATAATACTCTCGTAGCCAACGATTTCAACGTTTTGGCCAACTTCGAATGATGAGCCATACTGAGATAGCGCTTGCCAGCAGTCGCCGTCGAGCTTTACGCGTCCGGGATGATCGCTGCTAATGCGTTCGGTAACAACGGCCTGACGTCCGCGCAGCGCTTCCATATTGCTTTGCGTGGCGGCTATTTGTCCTTGGCGCGCATAGCGAGCCTTGAAACGGGGGCCGGCGATGATGAGGGTTAATAGCGTAACAACCGCTAATACAATCAATTGCACGGTTAACGATCCGCCAACTAAATTAGTCAACAGTGCTCCGATACACCCTATTGCTAAACAAAATGTTGTAAGCCATTGGGTAATGAGTTCTAAGATGGCTAAAATTATAATTAGTGATAGCCACACAATCAATAGTTCCATGGTTGTAGACAGAATATAGATATTTGTGTTTATATTCGCAAATTTAATCTATTTTCAGTATTTATGCAACAACCATCGAAAGTTTTTTTACAAATACTTACATTGTTGATGTGTTGAGGGTGGGGAGAGGGGAGAAGGCGTGGGGTTAGCCGAGGAGGTTGTTGATGAAGACGAGGAGGATGGCTACCGGGGAGATGTAGCGCAACGAGAAGATGATGAGGCGGCAGAGGAATTTGGGCGCCGGGCTCAGTTGGACTTTTACAATCTGTCGGTCCATAATCCAGCCTACAAAGAAGGCAATCAACATTCCGCCGAGGGGGAGGAAGATGTCGGCGGTGATGAAGTCGAAAAGATCGAAAGTTGTCATGCCGAAAATCTTAACGTCTGCTAAGGGCCCGAACGAGAGGGCGTGGATGATGCCAAACAGGGTGACGAAGCCCATAGATAAGGCTACGGCTTTCTTGCGGCTAACGCCCCAATGCTCTACGCAGAAGGTGATTCCGGTTTCGCTCAGCGAGATTGTAGAGGTGAGCGATGCGATTACCAATAATAGGAAGAAGATCGCCGACCATACTACACCGCCGCCCATTTGGCGAAAAATATCGGGGAGCACCTCGAACACTAATTGCGGGCCGGCGGCCGGTTCCATGCCGAAGGTGAATACTGCCGGGAAGATGATTATACCGGCCATGATAGCTACTAAAGTGTCTAACAGGGCCATTGTCGACGCGCTATTTACGATCTTCGTTGAGGAGGGGAAATAGCTGCCGTAAACGGTTAATGTGCCTAAGCCGATCGATAGGGAGAAGAAGGCTTGGCCGATTGCCGATAATAAGGTTGTCGAATTTAATTGAGAGAAATCAGGGTTGAAAAGGAATTTCATTCCTTCGGTGGCTCCAGGAAGCAATAACGAGTTGATAGCCATGATTAAGAGCAGGACAAAAAGAATAGGCATCAACCAGTTTGACACCTTTTCAATCCCTTTCTTGACGCCGCGTAGCACTACTGTGGTATTTATTGCCAGCAAAATTAAGGTCCAAAATACGCAGCGCCATCCGGCGGTAAATTCTACAAATTCAATGTGGCTGTTATGGTCGCCGGCGGCTACAATGCTTCCTGTCACCGATTGAAATAGATATTCAAAGGTCCATCCGGCAACAACTGCATAAAACGATAGAATCAGCATCGCGCTGGCTACTCCAAGGAATCCTGCGCAATGCCAGAAGTTGCTATGATTAGACGCTAATGCCGGCATCGCTCCGAAAATATTTTTACGAGAGGCGCGTCCCATCATAAATTCGGCGCATACAACCGGTATGCCGATTAATAGTACGCAAATGAGGTATGTAATCATGAATGCGCCGCCGCCATGTGAGCCTGCCTCATAGGGGAAACGCCATATATTGCCTAAGCCTACTGCAGATCCGACAGTGGCGGCTATAACACCAAATTTAGTGGTGAATTTAGGGCGAGAATCTTTCATATCCTAATTGGGAACTGATTGCTGTGAAGAATTAAAAAGAGATATTAGAAATTGTAAGGAACAGATTGCAGGCAAGCACCACGCTTGTCTGCAATCTGTTTATTGGAATTTATCGATTTGAAGCCGAATAGTTGGGGGCTTCAGCTGTGATAGAGACATCGTGGGGGTGGCTTTCAGCTACACCGGCATTGGTGATGCGGGTGAATTTAGCCTTATGGAGTGTATCAATGTCAGCAGCGCCGCAGTAGCCCATACCGGCACGCAGACCGCCTAACATTTGATAAACAACTTCATAGAGTGAGCCCTTGTAAGGCACGCGAGCGGCGATGCCTTCGGGAACGAGTTTCTTGGTGTCGGTTTCGCCTGCCTGGAAGTAACGGTCCTTTGACCCCTTTTCCATAGCTTCGAGTGAACCCATACCGCGATATGATTTGTATTTACGGCCATTGTAGATAATGGTGTCGCCGGGAGATTCTTCTACACCGGCAAGCATACCGCCGAGCATTACGCTCCATCCACCTGCTGCAAGTGCTTTTACGATATCACCGCTATAACGGATACCGCCATCGGCAATCAGAGGCACCCCTGTGCCTTCGAGGGCCTTAGCTACGTCGTAAACAGCCGACAGCTGAGGAACGCCCACACCGGCAATAATACGAGTTGTGCAGATTGAGCCCGGGCCGATACCAACTTTTACGCCGTCGGCACCATTTTCAACCAGGTAGCGGGCAGCATCGCCGGTAGCGATATTACCAACAACTACATCAATCTGGGGGTATTTAGCTTTCACGGCACGCAGAACGCCGACAACGCCCTTTGAATGGCCGTGAGCTGTGTCGATTACGATGGCATCAGCGCCGGCAGCCACGAGAGCGTCAACGCGGTCCATCGAATCGGTTGTAACACCAACGCCGGCAGCTACTCTCAGGCGGCCCAGCGAATCCTTGCAAGCAAAAGGTTTGTCTTTTGCTTTGGTGATATCCTTATAGGTGACAAGACCGATCAGATGACCTTGCTTGTCAACAACCGGAAGTTTTTCGATTTTGTGTTTTTGGAGAATGTCGGCAGCTTCTTCGAGGTTGGTCGACTGGTCGGTAGTAACGATATTCTTAGAGGTCATTACTTCGTCAACCTTGCGGTTAAGGTCGCGTTCAAAGCGGAGGTCGCGGTTGGTTACGATACCTTTCAGCATTCTATCCGCGTCGACAACGGGGATACCGCCGATATGATACTCTTCCATCATCTTCAGGGCATCGCCAACAGTAGAGCCTTCAAGGATAGTTACAGGATCATAGATCATGCCGTTTTCGGCACGTTTAACAGCGTGGACTTGGCGCGCTTGCTCCTCGATGGTCATGTTCTTATGGATTACGCCGATACCACCTTCGCGGGCGATAGCAATAGCCATTTTGGCCTCGGTTACCGTATCCATAGCGGCAGAAACCAAGGGCACATTAAGAACAATGTTACGGGAGAATTTTGTTTGAAGTTTTACACTTCTGGGGAGTACTTCTGAATAAGCGGGAATCAGGAGGACGTCATCAAATGTGAGACCGTCCATCGCAACCCTATCTGCAATAAATGACGACATATTGTAAAACCGTTTACGTTTTGCGTTCGTATTATATTGCCCGCAAAGATAACGTTTTTTTTGCAAATATTCATCATACTTTCCGATAAATCGGTTGAAATACCCAGAAATTTATATCCGGCAATGATTTTTAGCTACGAGGTGTCAACTTTTCTTTAATAAACCGAAGAGAATTGCTACCTTTGCAGTATGTTTAAGATAAAGCGTCTATATTTGTACATGTTGCAGAGCTTTTTGCCTCTGTTCCTCATGACGTTTTTTATCTGCCTATTCATCGTCCTTATGCAATTCCTATGGCGTTATATCGACGATTTGGTAGGTAAGGGCTTGTCGATTGATGTAATCGGCGAGCTGTTCTTTTATGCTGCGTTGACAATGGTGCCGATGGCGTTGCCGTTGGCTATCCTGCTGGCATCACTGATGATTTTCGGTAACTTGGGCGAACGCCTGGAGCTGACGGCTATGAAGTCGTCGGGCATTTCTTTGCTGAAAATTATGAGCCCGCTGATCGTTTTGATCTCAATGGTGTCGATCGGGGCATTCTTTTTCCAGAATAATGTGTTGCCGATAGCGCAAACAAAGATGTGGACCTTGCTCTACTCAATGCGCCAGAAGTCGCCCGAACTGGAAATTCCGGAAGGGGTGTTCTATTCTCAGATTCCCGGCTACAATTTCTTTGTAGAGCAAAAGAATCGCGAGACAGGCACATTATATAATATGATGATCTACGATATGTCGAGAGGATTCGATAATGCGCGTGTCATCTTAGCCGACTCCGGCCACTTGAAATCGGCCGATGATAAGGCCCACCTATTCCTTCAGCTGTTCAATGGGGAGCAGTTTGAAAACCTCCGCGAAACCTCAGGCGCTGTCAACAAGACAAATCAGCCATATCGCAGCGAGCAGTTCGACTTGAAGGAGATCCTCCTTTCGTTCGATGCCAACTTCAACCGAATGGATGAAGCCGGGATGCGTAACCAGTATGTCGGCAAGAATATGACTGAATTGCAGGCTACGATCGACTCGGTCACCCTGCGTGTCGACTCGATTGGAGCGATTTATGCCCGCGAATTTCAAGATATGCCCCATGTGCGTATTCGCGATTATGTTGAGACGCGTGAAGGCGACTCCGTGGTGCGTACGCTGCGTCCGGCGATAGCGATGACAACCCCTGTCGATATCGACTCCATTTTCTATAAAGAGAATACAACCAAAACCAACACATACCTCACGCGAGCGCTTGCTCGAGCAAATACTATCCGCCAGGATTATGAATTTAAGAGCTATGTAATGGAGGAGGACCGTGCTACGATTCGTCGCCACGGCATTGAAATGCATAAAAAGTTTACCCTCTCGTTTGCTTGCTTGGTGTTCTTCTTTATCGGAGCACCGCTTGGCGCAATTATCCGAAAGGGTGGTATCGGCACACCGTTGGTAATCTCGGTGTTCCTCTTTATCTTCTACTATTTTATTGATAGTATGGGATATAAGTTTGCCCGCAACGGAGTGCTCCCTGTTTGGGAAGGTATCTGGCTGAGCTCATTCGTGTTGCTCCCCTTGGGTGTATTCCTTACATATAAAGCGATGCGCGACTCCGCTGTGATGAATATCGATGCCTATAAGAACTTCTTCCGTCGCTTGAGAGGCCTGCAGCGCCGCGAACTCGAGGTGAAGGAGTATACGATGGTCGACGTTACGGCTGACGAAGCTGAAACTCGCTTGGAGCAGATGCTCGCCTCATGCAACGCCTTGGCTGACAGCTATAAGAAGCTGCCATTCTGGCGCAAAGGTTGGTATGTAATCCGCCGATATAGCGGCTTTAATGCTCTCGAAGTGGAGATGAATTCAATAATCGAATACCTCTCAAACTCCAAGAATCCAAAACTGATCCGACTTATAAATTGTTATCCTTATAAAATCAGTCCGCGCAACCTGGCTAACGTTACCGCAACCACTCGCGAACTGATTGACCTTTGCCATCAAATCAAAAATAACGATGAACGCTGAGAAAATTAAGCTCGACTCTATCGAAGACGCCCTCCAAGATTTCAAGGAGGGTAAAATGATAATCGTTGTCGATGACGAGGACCGTGAGAATGAAGGAGACATCATCGTCGCCGCTGAAAAAATTACGCCTGAGCAGGTGAATTTCATGCTCAAGCATGCGCGTGGCGTCCTTTGTGCCCCTATCACAATCTCTCGTTGCAAGGAATTAGGCTTACAGCCGCAGACCAACGACAACACATCTGTACTTGGCACACCTTTCACCATCACCGTCGACAAACTCGAGGGTTGCACAACCGGTGTATCTATTCACGACCGCTGTGCTACGATTCGTGCGCTTGCCGACCCATCTTCGAAACCTGAAACTTTCGGCCGCCCCGGCCATATCAATCCGCTGTATGCGCAGGATGCCGGTGTGCTTCGTCGAAGCGGACATACTGAAGCTGCTGTTGACCTGGCACGTCTTGCCGGACTTCAGCCGGCAGCTGCCCTTATGGAGATCATGAGCGATAACGGCTCAATGGCTCGCCTGCCCGAATTACGCCAACGCGCCGATGAATGGGGCATGAAGCTGATCTCTATTCGCGACCTTATCGCCTATCGCTTGCGTAAAGAATCGCTCGTTGAAAAAGGGGAGGAAGTAAACCTGCCTACCGCCTATGGTTCGTTTCATTTGATTCCCTTCCGCCAGAAGAGCAACGGCCTGGAGCATATCGCTATTATCAAAGGGGATGTGCGCACCGATGACCCCGTGCTGGTTCGCGTACATTCGTCGTGTGCCACCGGCGACATCTTCGGTTCGCTGCGTTGCGATTGCGGCGAACAGCTCCATCGTGCGCTCCGCATGATCGACAAAGAGGGCCGTGGGGCGGTAATTTACCTTCTGCAAGAGGGGCGTGGCATCGGCTTAATGGATAAAATCCGTGCGTATAAACTGCAAGAGCAGGGTATGGATACGGTTGACGCCAATCTGCATCTTGGCCATAAAGCCGACGAACGCGACTATGGTGTTGGTGCGCAGATTCTCCACGAACTTGGTATCAAGAAAATGCGCCTAATCACCAACAACCCCGTGAAGCGTATCGGCCTTGAAGGTTACGG
>CAZKYD010000121.1:0-7236 GCA_964556875.1 uncultured Alistipes sp. | reverse complement strand
TTATGCGAGAAGCTGTTAGCTATAAGCTGCAAATGGGTATACAGATTATGTAGTGGTAATCCCATTACATTATAATAGTCGCCTCTGATAGCAGAGATACCGATATACCCAATCCATTCTTGAATGCCATACGCCCCTGCCTTATCCAAGGGTTGATATTTCTCGACATAATAGTCAATCTCCTCATCAGTCAAGGGAGCAAAGTCAACCTCGGTTTCTTCAGCAAATGTCACTAAGCGTTTTGTTGTAGCCAATGTAACGCCGGTAACAACCTTATGGGTATGTCCGGATAACAATCGCAACATATGCGCCGCGTCTTGAGCATCTACCGGTT
The DNA here is from genome assembly GCA_964556875.1 of uncultured Alistipes sp. Lineage (GTDB taxonomy): Bacteria > Bacteroidota > Bacteroidia > Bacteroidales > Muribaculaceae > UBA7173. The sequence goes on along the minus strand of CAZKYD010000121.1, from coordinate 6,902 downwards.
TCCCAAGCACTTCCCCATGATTGATAACCACCGTATCTGCGGTCAACAGAATTTCATGCTCTTGCAAATTGCTGATGTATGGATGTGCTTTTTTGCGAGATAGAAATGGAGCAACTTCCTCAGGCAACATCTTTGCTGGATAATCCTCATTCACCTTAACCAATGGTACTAACTCCACATTTACATCTAACTGGGAGAGCAGCTCTCGACGGCGTGGCGAATTAGACGCCAAAAGAATTTTACATTCTGCTAAGGCCGAATATCGGCGTTCTACCTGAGACTTATCCATATTATGCTCCACACTATCCATTGTAATTATCGTTGTTTTTACCAACCAAAAGCTTTATCCGTAAGAGCCCATTTACCTTGTGCTCTCATTATCTCTTCTAAGATATCTCGCGCCACACCATTTCCTCCGGTAACCGGCGAGATATATCCTGCAATCGGGATGATATCCCTCGCAGCATCAGCCGGTGCTACGGCTAATCCGGCATACTGCATACATTCGTAGTCAGGCACGTCGTCGCCAACATAGACAACCTCTTCCGGGGTCAATTTATTATCGTCTATCCATTTCTGAAACAGCGGCAGTTTCATCCCGGCTCCGGTAAAAATATCCGTTATTCCCAGACCTTGATAGCGCTCGTTAATCCCCGGAGAAACTGCTCCGGTTATAATGGCTAATTTCAGGCCGCGCTTTACAGCCAGCTGCATCGCAAAGCCATCCTTGGTATTAACTGTGCGGCGAGGCACACCATTATCACCCAAGGGAATGGTTGAAGTTGACAGTACGCCGTCTACATCAAAAACGACAGCCTTTATTTTGCTGAGATCATACAATATCTTACTCATTACGACTTTGGATGATAAATATTTAGGATGTTTTCTGTTAAGAGTTGATAGACCGGTTTTAAGTCGGCCGGGAGTTGCTCGATATGTTTGTTAATCACATTTATATCATTTCTGCGGGCAGGGCCGGTCATGGCGTCTTCCGGAGTTTTTTCGCGCAGTTTATCAAGAGTAGCTTGCAGTAATGGCAACATATAGCTTATATCCAAGCCTTCTTCGCGCAACAATCTATCTGCATCCAACCACATTAGATTCGCAAAATTACATGCAAATACTGCTGCTACATGAATCGCTTCGCGTGTTTTACTATCCACCTGCTTTACCGAACCGGCTATGCTTTCTGCTAATGAATAAAGCATCGTCGCTACCTCGACTGACGAACCTTCTACCATCATCGGTACTTGCTTAAAGTCAGTGGCTACATCGCGCGAGAATGTTTGCAAAGGATAGAAAACACCATAACGAGTTTTCTTCCCCTTAAAGACATCTACGCTTACACTGCCGGATGTATGCACCCATACCCCGGGAAAATCACGTGTTGCGGCAACGACCTCTGCAATCTTATCATCATTTACGGCTATAATATACAGATTGCAGTCGGATTGGAGCGACGACAAATCCGCTGTCGCGCCACAAATAGCCAACGTTGACGAGCCCGTGCTTTCTAGGCTTGCATTTAGCCGATCAGCCAGACGGATGGCCGAGGCCTCTGTTCGAGCTACAATTTGGACAATATCATTCGAACCGGACAATGCAACTGCCATATGTGTTGCTACATTCCCCGCTCCTATGATCGCAATTTTCATTCGAAGAGTTCTTGATTTATTTGTCTGTTAATCAGCGTTGCTCTTCCACGAGCCGATATGAACCTTTTCCCACAATAGCTTATCAGGGTTAATCGGTTTACGCTGTTCATCTTTATGGCCAATGGAGACAATGCAGAGCACACCATATTCCTCAGGAATATTCAGAGCTTCTCTAACATACTCCTCTGCCGGTACGCCATCATCACCAAATCGTTCGCGCACCTCAACCCAACAACTTCCAAGTCCGAAATCCTCGGCTTGCAGCTGCATCAGCATGGCAGCGATTGAAGCATCTTCAATCCACGCATCTGACTTTGTGGTATCAGCTGTTACAACTATAGCTAAGGGAGCTGTGGCGATTGATGTCGCATAGTTTGATTTACAATGACTCAATTTTTCGAGCATCGCCTTATCCTCAACAACGACAAACTGCCAAGGGCGTACACTTTTTGAAGATGGCGACATTAAAGCAGCCTCAAGGATCTGCTTCACCTGTTCAGAATCAACGGGTTGCTGAGTGTATCGTCTGATACTTCTGCGATTAATCAAAAGTTCGTGGAAGTTTTCCATAATGGGTATCTATCTGGTCTGGGAGGTGTATCCCCTAATTATCGACGACAAATCCATGCACCATTACCACCGGTAAGAGCCTTTTGCGAAGTAGCTTCTTCATATGAACTACCGGTAGCTGCGTATATGCGATATTTTCCGTCTTGTTGTAAAACGCCTAAATTCTTGCCGGAATGTTCCTTAATATATCGCTCTGCTTGGTCTGAATCTGGGAATGACGCAACTACTACACAGAATGGATCTTCCGTGTTGAAGCGAGCTGAAACAGCTTTGGGCTTATCCGTTTTAGCGTTCTCAACCTTCGTTGTTTCCGCCTTTGTAGTCTCAACCTTTTGAGTTTCAACCTTAGTAGCTTCAAGCTTTTTAGTCTGTTCTGATGGTTGCACGTTTGCCACGGGTTGAGGTTTCTCCGCTGTAGTAGTCTTAGCTTCAACCGGTTGCTGCTGTGTATTAGCTACAGATGATTTATGATGCTCTACAGGCTTTACGTTCGTCTCAACAACGGCTTCGCTGTTGATAGGGGCCATTGACGCCATCAAGGGCTCTTTCTCAACCTTAATCGGGTTCAACAGGAACATGGCGAGAGTAACAATCACAGCCAACGATGCTGCAATGCCAACTATATTGCGTGAAATGCGGCGACGAGGACTCTGATTCTGCTGAACATCATCCTCATGCCAAGGCTCAACTGCAGGCAGCTTTGCAACACTCGGGGCAGAACCTTCAGCCTTTGCTGACCTTACTGTCGAAACTGCGGCATCCACACTTTGCAATCTAAGCGCGCGCAATCCGTAATAGCGATAATCCCATTCAGCTGCAGGGGTCGGAGTAAAGAGTATCGCGCCATATTCTGCTACCGAGAGATGTCCGAGATGCCCCAACGATAATTCACCGAAAGCGCGAAGTTGCTGAAGCAGACTCTCAGATTCCTCTTTAACCATCCTACGAGCAGCCTCAAACGACACGCCGGCCTTCCGAGCTACTGACGATTCCAACACACCGTCGGATTCTGACAACGCCGAATTAAACGCCAATTCGCGAGATGGAGGCAAAAGCAACGACGGATTATTATTGTCGAACCGCGCCGCGCGATTACGTACCATAATCGCACCGATACCCGGCATCACTATGCAATCGTGACGTCGAATAAGGTATTCTATATGTTCAACAATGAAACTCACCGTGCTTATGTATTGATGGTCAATTAATTTATTTCAAAAATGACGCAAGACTTATGTCTGAGCTTTCTTTTGGTAGTGCAAAGATAGTTATTTTCTCATTCTTTTACAAATTTATCAACATTCTTTTGGAATTTATCAACATTCTTTCAAATGAGAGATTTTGCCTACTGATAGTATCCGAATTCTCGATAAAAAAAGTTAAATCGCTTAGAATAAAAAAATGTGAGCCGGCAGGCCACTTGAATATGGCGGTTTTGGATGGAGAGCCTGCCAGCTCACTGAAAATACGCTCTAATGTTTAGAATCATTAGTAAATTGTCTGATTCTACACCATTGTTAGAGTTTTGACTAAGTGAAACGAACAAATTATACATTGCAAATGTAGCCAAAATTGCAACAACTCCAATATTAATATTTGTTAAAAACAAAGAAACCGCTTAAAGTTTAAGCGGTTTCTTTAACTAATATTTTAATAATGTGGCTTTTATGGCAACAATTAAATTTTTACAAATATTACATTTTAGTTACACATTCAACCAATTACTTATAGTTTATGACAATTTCTATCGGTTTTATGACTCAACCGTAGCATGACTGGGCACATGTTCTTTAATAAAGACTACTGCAAGCGCACCAAGGAAGAGCGAAATGCCGGCAATAACCATCATTAAATACTGCGGCGCAAGTGCATCCGGGCTACCGAGTGCTGAAAGGATTACTCCACCAAGCAACGCACCAACGATCTGCGGTATACAGATTGAGCAGTTAAACAATCCGAGGTATGCTCCGATATTGCCGCCCTGCAGCGAGTTCGTAAGGATCGTGAAAGGCCAAGCCAACATTGCAGCCCATGCACATCCGATCAACAGGAAGGATACAAACAGCAGATATGGATCTGTAATAAAACCGGCAGAGATAAATCCTACTCCACCCAGAATCAAGCTCAATGAGTAAGAGAACTTACGACTACGGAAAATCGGCAGTACAATTGCCCAAAGCACAGAACCGATAGCCTGCACAGCGAACAGGATACCAACCCAGTTGCCGGCATCGTTATATTGCGGAGATTCGGTGTTCAATACGATTGATGTCTCAAATCGAGCATTCGAGGCATCGCTCAAAGTTGCGTTCTTAACGCCGTCTAAGAACAATGCGCCGGTCTTAGGATCATGCGTATAAATGTCGGCAAGAATAATATCAGTCTTACCTGTCATCTGCGAGAGATAATCAACAAGCTTAAACGATGTCGTGGCAACAGCTTCACCATTAACAACAACACCACTGACAGCATCAATCGATTCGTCAAAGCTATATTCAGCCTTACCATCAACGGTGTTAATCAAGCCATCGGCAGCTACGGTTTGGCCATTCAGCTCAACATTGCCACCCTTAACAAACTCACCTTCGGCGGTAACGATTCCGGCAACACATAGCTTGCCATGGTCAACCATAACGCAAGTATCAGCTGTCAGAATATATTTTGCAGAATATGTAGATTCAGCCTTGCCATCAGTGCCAAGCTGCGAAAGTCCGGTTACTGTTGTGGTTTCAGGACAATCAAAGGCTTTCTTTGCAACTGTACCATTGGTATAAGTCCACATAAACAGGAACGCAAACCAGCAGAAGAACTGCACCAAACCTACCGACCAGAAAGTCGATGGCGCATTCACCAAAAGCTTGATGACATTGGTCTTCTCTTTCTTACCATCAGCTTTAACCTCCGGACCACCGTTATATTCGCGATAAACCTCAGGGGGCCATTCTTTAACCTTTACAAGAGTATAAATCACGCATGCCAGCAGAATTGCTGCACCGATATAGAACGACCATACTACAGTTTCCGGTATTACACCGGCAGCTGCCGTATTGCGGAAACCAAGCCATGTCAGCAAGAACGGGAACACATATCCAACAATCGAACCGGCATTGCAAAGGAAACTCTGAATAGAGTATGCCAGGCCTTTCTGCTTTTCGTTGACCATATCGCCCACCAACATCTTAAACGGCTGCATTGCCATATTAATAGATGTGTCCAGCAACATAAGGGCAAACAGCCCAATCAAGATTGCCGATGATACAGCCAATCCAAAACTACCTGCATTTGGCAACAAGCACATAACGATAACAGCTACAGCAGCACCAAAAATCAGATACGGGAGTCGTCGACCGAATCTATTCCAGGTCTTATCCGACGCTGTGCCGACAATAGGTTGAACCACCAAGCCCATCAACGGGGGCAGAATCCAGAAATAGCTCAGATCGTGAGGATCGGCGCCAAGAGTGGCAAAAATGCGGCTCACATTGGCACTCTGAAGCGCATACGCTATCTGAACGCCAAAGAACCCAAAACTTAGATTCCAAAGTTTCCAGAAACTTAGGTCAGGTTTTGTTTTCATGATACTTTTTCGTTTATCAATGAATGTAATAAGATTGATTATTCAGTTAACTAATTTATATATCCACGACCTTAATGATAACCTCAAAGATTATCCTTCGGTCTGACTATATAGCCATGCAATTTCTTGAGCCCAGCGCGAATCGTCAGGTGTTTCAAGAATCAAGGGGATATTATCCATGCGAGAATCACGCATCAAGCGAGTAAAGAATTCCTCGCCCAGCGCACCCTTGCCGATTTGTTCATGACGATCGACATGCGAGCCCACGCCCTTTTTAGAGTCATTGATATGCATTCCGCGAAGATATCCGAACCCTATAACAGCATCGAATTCTTTCCATGCAGCATCATATCCCTCAGGCGTTGTAAAATCGTAGCCGGCAGCAAACGAATGGCAAGTATCCACACATACGCCTACCCTACTCTTTTTCTCAACCAGCTCGATAATACGTGCCAGATGTTCAAATCTAAAACCGAGATTCGAACCCTGTCCGGCGGTAGACTCAATAACGGCAGTAACCCCCTCAACAGCATCAAGCGAGAGATTGATCGACTCGGCAATACGCTTCAGACAGTCATCTTCCGACAGCTGATTCAAATGAGATCCGGGGTGGAAATTCAGCATTGTCAATCCCAACTGACGGCAACGCTGCAGCTCATCCAAGAAAGCCTCGCGCGACATCTGCAGCTTTTCTGCATCCGGTGAACCAAGATTAATCAGGTAACTATCATGCGGCAGAATAACATCCGCACTATAGCCAAGCTCGCGACAATTATTTCGGAATTTTTCTGCTTCCTTCTCCGGAATAGGAGACGCCTTCCAACGCGAAGGATTGCGGGTAAACAACGCAAAAGCCTTTGCCCCAAGTTCTGAGGCAAGTACTGGCGACGAGGACACTCCGCCTCCGGTCGACACATGTGCTCCTATATATTTCATCAGTGGAAAAGCTATGGATATTAGAGACAACTTCAGTCAACAAAGTTACAAAAAAACTTTGTAACCCCGCGCCTCTTCCCTCCCAAATTTCATCTTGTAAATATGTTTACCCATTACAAGTCATCGATCACCGCCAAATACACTACTATGTATATGAAATCCTC
>CAZKYD010000120.1:0-7258 GCA_964556875.1 uncultured Alistipes sp. | reverse complement strand
GAAGTCGAAACACGCAGATTCTCACCGCCAGTCTCCGACTGACAGTAAGCAGTGCCAAATGAAGTAAGTATTGCACTTAATGCCAACACTAAGGTCTTTGTGTTCATGTGCTTGATTATCGTGATGAGTAATTAGCACTGCAAAGATATACAATAAAATTTTACCCCCCCCCCATTAATTTTTATGAAATATTGTTAATGGAGATTAATTTATCGGATTTAATAGCTGATTTTTAGCGGATTAGCGGGCAGGCCCTTTTTGCCTGATTTTGCCTCTTTGGGACTGGCCTTCCAGGCCAAAACAGAACCGCTCCGCGCCGGGGAGCCTTTAGCCGGGAGCGGGGCCATTCGCTCCGCGCCGGGGAGGGGAGCCCTCGCTTCGCAGCGGGAACAGAACAAAGAGGGCCACCGGGAAGATAAAGGATGGGAAAGCCGGAGGGAAGGCAAATCTGAGAGGCAAGGAGCCGGGGGCGGGGCCGCCAGCCGAAAAAAAAGAAAAGCGAATTTGGGGATGGGCCTAAATTCGCTTTGGGATGGTGGAGTACAGCGGACTCGAACCGCTCACCTCGACACTGCCAGTGTCGCGCTCTAGCCAGATGAGCTAGTACCCCGGAAGTATGGCGCAAAGTTAGGCATAATTTTTGAGATTTCCAAATGTTTAATAAAAAGAAGTTTGCATCTTTCTGAAGTTACAGAAATTGAGCGATTTAAGTTAATTTAAATACCGGTTTTTCACATATCGATTGATATGTTTGCAAAAAAATCAGAATAAAATCAAAAAAAATTATCGCCCAAAAATCGGCGCGTCAGATAGCTGTAGGGGCGATTTTCGCAAAATTTCGGCTTCAAAAGCGAAAAATTTTTCGCGAAAAATTTGCATTTTGGAAGAAAATGTTGTAACTTTACGAAAAACACAAAAGAATCATTCGCGATAAGCAATGAATCTCAACATTGAAATGATGGAATTTTTTGGAGTTATATAAATTAGTCTTAACTTATCTAACTCGCCGCTCTCTTACTTCTTCTCTCTGCGACTCTCTGCGCTCCTCTATCCTCTTTTTCCTCTCTGCGCTCTCCTCCCACACACCTCTTTGTAAGAATTCCATCAATAGGTACACACTGGATACAGGCGACACTTGCAGTGCCACTGCATTGACAAATTAACTCTCGTGTTTATCTTACTTGACATCCTCATCCCTTAATGAGGAGATTCTCGACCCACCCCTGGATTGAGAATTGGCACCTATCCCTTCCGATGTTGGCCCTCATGCACTTTTCTTTTAGAGCTATGACGGTTAATAACTGCTCCCACCTTTTTGGATAATGAAAACTTAAGGCCTAAAGAGCCTTTGCAATTTTATTTATTATGATCGCAACATACGGAAACAAGTTCTCTATGTTATTGGTAATTGGCATTTCGATCGCATCACCGACCTTTAGCGCCATGGCTGAAGACCCTGATACCACCGAAACCTCCTCTACCATCTCCTCCTCCTCAACCTCCACCGAAAATGAGGGCGGCTTCACCTACAATGCCGACTTCTTCGCGTCGAAAACGTATAACTGGCCCATGGGCACCACCGACAATGTTTCAACATTGGCCGACGTTGCCAAAGGTTGGGACCAGATTCAGATGTTCATCCAGACGATTATGGATGACAAAGAAATCCCGGGTATGATTAAAGACCCGACCCCCGAAGCCCTCCGCCCCACCAACGGTTACATCATGTGTGTGCGCAACCACACTAACGGCGACACCCGCCGCGACAGCACCGGCGTTTATCGTCCCGCTCCGACCGCATATCCGGCAGGCACAGAGATGAAGGTAGACTACACACAGGGCTACTCCGCCTGGGGGCTCCCCGCAGGCGTTGACCGCACTCCGTATGAAGACTCGCCGACCGCCATCCTGGTGAATCTGAAAAGCGACTACACCAAAGCCTCGAGCACCACAAATAACAGCACCCAGCAAGTTGTCGAAGATAACATCGAGAGCATGCAGGTGATGACCAACCGCATGCGCATCGAGGGTAACGACAACCCCGGATGGCTGTTCAACATTCGCACCCCGATTAATAAGTTCTTCATTATGACGAAGGGGAAGCTACGCTCCACTTATCAGCGTCCGTTCCATTGGATGTTCGAGCAATTGTCGCCCGCTGAAGACTCCAAGACCCCTACCAAGGTCTACGACCAGATGCTCAAGAACAACACCTTCGACATCCTCCACGACTGCAAGACCGCCATCTTGAAGTACCACCCCACCCTGATGGGCGCGAAGGACAACACGAAAGACTACGTTTCGTCGCTGCTGGTTTTCATCCCCGACAAGCGTTTTGCCCGCCTGGAAGCTGAGCAATGTAACGAAACTGATACTTTGGGCAACGTCTATCGCACCAACACCCAGAACACCAACAAGCCCGTTCGCTATCCAACCGAAGACTGGACTCGCGACGACCTGACCTCGTTCATATTCTACAACCCCTCGTATCTGCCGCAGATGATGTTCAACACCGTCAATCTGGAAGCCCTCGGCGTAGAGCTACCGAGCGACAACGAAGACGTGCAGCCCGGCTATAGCCGCGTGAAACTGCAGTGGCGCTCCAACATCAGCAAACTGATGGAAGGTACCGACTGTGTAGAAGTGTTCCGTGTGTTCCGCGTTGTCAATGGCGAAAAGCAGCCTATCTGCTGGGTAAACATCGACGACCTCTCGGAATTGACAGCTGTCAACCCCGAACGCGACACCGTTTTTGCCGATAAAGAATATATCAGCATCTTCCACGCCTGCCGCGAAACCGGCGAAGTTACGATGTATGTACGCGAACCGCTGATGGCATCGTCATATCAGGTAGAATATGTTGTTGAAGGTGCGGTTAAAGATACCGACATCTCGGATGTAGAATCGAACACCGTAACCGTAACTATCCCCGGACGCTCACCGCTCGACCGCTGCGAACTGAACATGGTCGGCAACCACACCTCGCAATTCGTAATCGAAGATGACGCCGAAGGCAACGCCGCCGACTATAACCACTATGTCCATAACCTCGGCCTGACCAACTCAGTCAACTCGCGTTATCCCCTGTTAGCCGGACATATCAACAACAATCTGGGCGACGACCACGGCAAGTGCTACTTCACCCTATGCCAGGGCGAAAGCCTCGACGACATCAATATCCTCGCCGACAACCTTGACGAAATTTCAGTTGACCAGCTGCTGCGCGACAACGAAGTTGCAGTTGTACAGCGCCTTTACATCACCGATAAAGAGGACCGCGAAGACGGCTACACCTACTATAAAGGTTATATCCTCGACATGAACAGCCGGCAGATTCTCAGCGAAGGCGCTTACTTCAAAGCCCTAACCGCCGACGGCGACAACGCCATGCTGGAACCGACAGCAACCGACGCCGTATGGTTTAAGGTTGTGTTCGACGCCGCCACGAAGGGTAACCTCCACCCCTCAAACTATTACTACCGCATCTTCAGTAATATCGGTGTTCGCGCCCAAGACTCCGACGAGTTGAGCTACGCCAGCAGTACGATCGTAAACTTTGCAATTCCTCATAGCGCAATTGCAACCTCGTTTAACAGCTACAGCGAAGACGAAATCCGCAACGACTGCCATCGCGTGCTCCCCACCTCGAAGAAGGAAGTTCGCTATCGCGTTAACGACGACGTAAACGTTGAGACCTACACGGTAGTCCACACGAAAGATATGCAAACCTCACGCCTGGCCGTTGCCCGCCGCTCGCAGAACGGCAAATATACTCAGGTGCTCTACAGCAACGACGAAATGGGTATGGCAATCGCCGACGACGAAGACGCCTCGAATCAACCGTCAGACATTGACTGCGGTGTGCAGCGCTTCGCGATGACCCCGTATGCAGCCGAAGGTGGCACGATAGTTTGCCAACTTTCCGACTTCAACGGCAACACCTACGGCACCGCCCGCGCCAACGTTCCCTCAACGATTCCTCTCGAAGGTGGTATCAACAACGTAGAACTCGCCGACGGCATGTACTGGATGACCGCCAACTGGAATGTAAATCTTACGGATGAGAACTTCGAACACATCATCGACTCAGCGCTCTTCAACGTATGGGCCGTTAGCGACACCTACGAAGTTGACCCGACCGAAGCTTCATTCTGGGACGACCACTACGACATTACCCACGCTCTGAACATCAACGATATGTTCCTTGAAGAGGACAACAATAATATCGAAGGCTACTCAGTTGACGGCGCTTATTCCGAACTCAGCTACGCCTACAATCCCCCCGCCATGGCGATTGATGACGACGACGAAACAGCGGATGCCGCTCCGTTCGTAGCAAGTATTATGGTAAGATACTATCCTCAGGTTGTAGCCGACAGCCTCGACGAGACCGACGGCAGCGAAGAAGCAACCGTGCAATATGCCGTAGTTGAACTTCCCGCAACCTACGTAAGATATTCGAACCCGACAGTAAGCCGCATCGCCGACGTGACTGCAGCCGAAGGCCCCACGGAAATCAGCATCTATTCCGTACAAGGCATCGAGCTCGCCCGCTACAATAGCGACGCCACCACCCTGCGCTCCGCATTGAAGAGCTCAGGTCTACCCGCCGGCGTTTACATCGCCCGCATCGGTGACCGCGTACTTAAGGTTCGCCTAAACTAAAGCTTGCAATAGGTGCAAACTAAGGTAAAATAGGTTTATTATTAGAGAGGAAGGGCGCAGCCGTCGACGGTCGCGCCCTTCTAAACTAAAAACTATAAAATATAATGAACCAATCGGTTATTGAGCAGTCAGCTCAACAACGCAACTTGTATGTTGAACGAACGAGAACAGGTCAAGTCCGATCTTCATCAGATAGTCGCCAGAGAAAGTCTGGCCATCCTGAGCGAATGAGGGCTTCGCGCCGGGCATTAGGTTGATTTCCTTCACGGTATATTGGCGAGCCGGGTCGAGCCCCTGAAGCTTAACGCGCTGCTGCTTACCCTTGAAACGGGGAGTCAGATTGTAGGCAAAGACAACGCCCATCTTCTGCGAGTTGTCGACATATTCAACGGCAGCGTGAGAGGTTTCGTAGGGGGATACCAAACGATACTGCGTACCGTCCATGATAGCCGGATTCAGGCGGCGCCAATTGGCAACAGCCTCGCGGCAGAAAGTCAGCTCATCAGCCGTTAAATCCTTCAAGCCAAGGTCGAAACCAAGCTTACACATCGACGCAACGTCGATGCGGAATTTGATTGACGTGCCGCGGTTCCAGCTGGTAACGTGAGCAGCCATCGCCTTTGCCGGGAAGAACTGCGAGAAGCCCCACTGGATATAGACACGTTCTACGGGGTCGGTGTCGTCGCTACACCAGAATTCGGTAAAATATTTCAGCGCTTCGTAGTCGCAACGGCCTCCGCCACCCGAGCAAAGCATCATTGGCACATCGGGATATTTATCCTTGATGCGCTTCAGGACATTATAGATGCCGCGCACATGGTCAACATAAAGCTGGCCCTGACGGTCTTTTGCATAGGGGGAATAGATATTCGTAATCGGGGAGTTGCAGTCCCATTTGAAATAAGCAACATCGGGGTTCTCGGTCAGAATTCCGTCGACAATGCCGAACACATAATCCTGGACCTTCGGGTTGCTCATATCGAGCACCAGTTGATTGCGATAATAGTAAGTTTCGCGGTTAGGCTGCTCGATTACCCAGTCGGGATGCTTCTCATAGAGTTCGCTCTTGGGATTAACCATTTCAGGCTCAATCCAGATACCGAATTTCACACCGGCCTCCTTGGCGGCATCGACCAATGCGCCGATTCCACCGGGGAGCTGAGTGTGGTTCACCTCCCAGTCGCCGAGCCCCTGAGTGTCATCCTTGCGCGGATATTTGTTGCCAAACCAGCCATCATCGAGCAGGAACATATCAACTCCGAGGCGCTTAGCCTCCTGCATCAAGCCGGCAAGAATATCCTGGTCGAAATTGAAGGCAGTGTTTTCCCAGTTGTTGAGCAGAGTGAGGCGGCTACCCTTTCCATCTTTCAGCTGATAGTTGCGGGCCCATGCCTGCAGGTTACGGCTACCTTCAGCCGCACCCTTATCGCTCAAGGTGAAGATAAATTCAGGGGTTGTAAACGTTTCGCCCGCCTTCAACTGATAGTTGGAAGCATAAGGGTTGATGCCGGGCACTACGCGCAAGTTGTTGACATTATCAACCTCAAAGGTGAAACGGAAATTGCCGGTCCAACCGAGTGTGCCCATCAACACCTCTCCCTGTTGTTCCTGCACCGGGCCATTGAGCCCTACCTCAAAGAACGGATGGGTGTACATAGCTGCACGGCTACCCAATTTTGTGTCGATAACTTTCTTGCCGAACTGCAACTGCTGCGACGACATCTGCGCTTCGCGAGCCCAATCGCTGCTAAATTCGGTAAGATAATATGACGGCTCATTAAAATAGAGCATTGTCGAAGCATAGCTGGTAAGCGTTACCGGCTTCTTTTCCTGATGACTGATTTCGCTCCAGGTTTTGATAACATTTTCCTTCGGGTAAGCGATATAGTTCAAGGTGACATTGAACGGATACTTATCGTCGCGGAGGTTGATGCGCGTCAGAGTGCCGCCGTCAACTTCGCTGGTCGAAGAATCTACATAATAGAGATATGTCGAAGGATTGCCGTCGGCATGAATAACGCCGATGGCCGGCTCGAAGCAGTCTTCATTGCCGGAAGTGGAGCAAACTTCCCAACCGCGGGTCGACAGCGACTCATCGCTTGAAGAATATTGAACCCAATCGAGCTTCGAGAGCTCCGATTCGTTGAGGAGTTTTGAGCCGAGATATGTCTGGTAAAGGCGCCCGTTAGAGCCCACCTTCAGCACCAAATCAGTGCGATCGGTAGAAATGCGAATCACCTTTCCATCATTCTCGTTAGCCAAGGCCGGCAGGGCTACCAGCGTAAAGGCCACAAATACAGGAACTGAGAGTTTCATGTGTATATAATTTTGGTTTATTACAATTAGTTTAAGGGTACTTAGAAACAAAAGGTAACTAAAAATTCAACGTTAAAGATAGGCAAATAATTGTCAAAATCCTAATAAATCTTCACTCTCGGCCTCTCCACCTTCGCAAAACCGATTAAAAAAAGAGAATAAAAATTTTAGGATAACGAAAAAATGCGTACCTTTGCAACGTCGAAAACAGATTTGACCTCGTTTGGAAAGATGCCGGAGTGGTCGATCGGGACGGTCTCGAAAACCGTTGTACCCT
>CAZKYD010000119.1:0-7309 GCA_964556875.1 uncultured Alistipes sp. | reverse complement strand
CGTAAACATTACGCAATTTTTGCAAAACCACTCAATTACCTCTCACTCCCGCTATTTGCCATCTTCCTGCTGAGCATTCAGTTTTGGAAGATGCAACTGCCCCCAACATTCCTCCCGGCAGACGCCGGCGCAGTCTATAACTTCGCCTACAAATTTTTCGTTGCCACAATAGCATGTATCAGCCTCTTTTGGATTGCAAGCAAAGCTTTAAACAATCCACATAAAGCGCTGATATATGCCCAATTATTAGGGGGGGTAACACTGGGCATTTATGCAATTCATCAGCCTATTATAAAGCTCGTTAGACACGTAATTTCAACTCTCAACCTCTCGGTGGCCCCGAGTTGGCTAATTATTGCGCTATTTGCTGCCACTCTACTCATTACCCTCTCGCTCTACTTCCTTTTATCTCTAAACAAGTATACCGCCTTCCTATTCCTGGGGAAAGGACTGAAGGCTTAAAACATAAATGGCAAACACATCAACCAAAAGAGTTGCAATCAATACTGCAATGCTCTATACGCGCATGGTAGTATTGATGTGCGTAAATTTGTTCACATCCCGTATTATCCTGAACTCATTGGGAGTTGCAGACTACGGCCTATATACAGTTGTTGGTGGCATCGTAATATTTTTGGGTTTTATCAATCTCTCAATGACGGCCTCTTCTCAACGATTTCTATCGTTTGAGCAAGGACGGGGCAATGCCGACAGCTTAAAAAGAATGTTTTGCTCGGTGTTTATCGTGCACATTCTATTAGGATTGACCATATTTGTCATTGGAGAAACAATTGGAATAGTATATATCCGCAACTATCTAAACGTCACGCCCGACAAGATTACCGCAGCAAATGTAGTATTCCAGTTCTCCTTGTTTTCGTTTATTTTAAAAACCATTACCGTACCATACAACGCATCCATTATTGCAAACGAACGAATGCAGGCTTTTGCTTACATCAGCATTGCCGAGGGCGGACTACAACTATTAGCAGCATTATCAACGAAATACGTCACTGATCATAAACTATATGTCTATGCCGGCATGATGTTTCTATCAGTTTTGGTCGTACAATTTTGCTATTTTGCTTATAGTCATAAGCATTTTAATGAATGTAGAGTTAGTAAGAATTGGGACAAAAAATCCATTCGGGCAATTTTTTCATATTCCGGATGGAATTTATTCGGATCATTCTCATCAGTAGCAATTAGTCAGGGAATGAACATGGTCTTAAACTTATTCTACGGAGTAGTCATAAACGCCGCCCAAGGGATAGCCTCGCAAGTATCTGCCGCAGTGTCCTCGCTTGCCGGCAATCTACAACAAGCAATTAATCCCCAGATAGTTAAATCATATGCATCAGGCGAAAAAGCTCGAAATATTAGTCTGATAAGTCTTGGCACTCGTATCAGCTACTCACTGTTGCTAATCATGGCAATGCCAATAATCTTTAACATCGCGGAATTGCTTGCCTTATGGTTGGGCCAAGTGCCTCAATATGCAATTACCTTCTGCTGCTGGACCGTAGTTATCAGCCTATTGTCCATGTTCTCCAACTCATTGATTACCGGAGTAATGGCAACCGGGAAAATAAAAGTATACCAAATCGTTGTATCTTGCATCAACATATCCAATCTGCCTATTGCATATCTTCTGTTTAAGCATTTTGATAATCCCTACATATCATTGTACACAATGTTCAGTTTAGGGATTATTGCATTTGCAGCCAGATTAATCTTTGCAACTCGTTTGCTGGAATTCTCCGTAATAAAATTCTTCCGCAATACCATAGTGCCATGCTTACTGACTACTACTATTGCCGTATTACTTGCATATGGCGTATGCCTGGCGATTCCATCCGGCGGTATAGCAGCGTTAGCAGCTCGAATAATTATAATTGTGCTACTCACATCGCTATTGGTATATTCCATAACACTGAAGGAAAGCGAGCGTGGACAAATCGTCGATGCCGTACGCAAAAAAGTAAAATAACCTATGTTGCTAGCAAAGAAAGGGACATGCACGGCATGCATGGCGTGTGTTGACGCTTGTGGCCATAAGGTATTAAAACCTATCGTCAACGAAGATGGCTATTACCAAATCTCAGTTGACCGACCCAAGGCTTGCGTAGATTGCGGAATGTGTACGAAAAGCTGCCCCATACTCTCTCCTATAAATAAAGATTCGGATAGAGTACCAACCTGTTATGCGGCTTGGACCGACGAAGAAGAAATTAGGACAAATAGCGCCTCAGGGGGCGTATTCGGAGCGATTGCAAAAGCCGTAATTCTTGCCGGAGGCGTAGCCTACGGAGCAGCAATAGATGGTTTCAATATTGTCCATAAGCGAGTTGATAGCCTAGAATCATTGAAGCTCATACAAGGTAGCAAATACCAACATAGCTCCATGGAAAACGTCTATCGGCAAGTACGCCGAGATTTAATCCAAGGATTAACAGTTGTATTCAGCGGTTTAAGTTGCCAAGTTGCCGGATTAAAGCGTTTTTTACAACACGTACCGCAGGATAATCTGTACACCATAGACACTATTTGCGGAGGGCTTGCAACAATGTTGCCAATGCTCAACCTTGAAAAAACAGGAAAATACTCGGCAATCAATTCCTTCCGCGATAAGGAAGCCGGCTGGACACCACGAGGATTCAAGTATGCACTAAAGATGGAGCGCCGTAACGATGGGCAAATCGAAAATCTCGGCCTGGACAACCCCGTTCTCAACGTATTCTCTTCAAAGCTATTAAAACGCAGCAGCTGCTTAGACTGCAAATTTAACGGCATTAATCGCCTAAGCGATATTACCATTGGCGATTTTTGGGGAAATTGCCCCCATAAAGAGCAACACAACCGGGGAGTATCGGCTATCATTATCCATGATCCCCGAATCATGGCAATCCTGCAATTAAGCCATCTTGAATTAGCCGAAACCAACATCGCAACAATAATTGCCGGCAATCATAACCTCAACTGGACGCGCTACCGGTTACTGCGCTATATGCCAATGCGCAAGCAAGCCTTAGATGCGCTCAAGAACGACGACACCAACCGGCTGAACAGATATATCGGCAGTCATACACTGCCCGGCCTTATTCTGCGCCTATATCTGAAACTCAACAACATACATAGAGCTATCTCTGCCAGATGACAACAGTAAACCTTCTAACGATAAATAAGGAGCCAAATTACGGTGCTTGCCTGCAAGCCTACGCGTTATATACAACCATAGAAAAAATGGGATATAGCGTCAGGATTATTGACCTTTCGATTGACTATCGTTCGCGCAAATATAGCCTTCTCAACAGGATTATGCTCCGGCTGTATCGGCTATATAAATCTTATGCAGGATGTTACCGAAAAGCAGCAAACTTTAGCAATAGTCATTGCCCTAACTCAACGCCACGATTCTATACGACTGAACAACTACGCAATTTCCCGTGGGAACCGGGCGACGTATATCTCATCGGTAGCGACCAAGTTTGGAATCCATCTATTACCGGTAGATTACAACAGGCTTTTACTTTCGATTTTTTGCCCGACGAATGCAGTAAGCGATATTCATACGCCACCTCAATGGGCTATATTGATGACGAGCAAAAACGAATCCAAGCCCTCGGCCTGAATAACCTTCATCGGTTTAAGCGGATTGCGGTCCGCGAGCAGTTTGCTGTTGACTTTCTGCAAAAATTCGGCATTCAAGCCAAAGAGGTAGTTGACCCAACGTTATTATTAGACGATGTTACAACCCTATTGGAAAAGCCTGTTAGCGCTAAAAAAGAGCTACTATTTTTAGCGCTATCCGATACTGCTGAGCAACAGCATTTTGTTGATCAAGCCGCTACTAGGCTCAACCTCCCTATCCATAAAGTTTACGGCTACCTGCAGCCCAATCGCAAGATAAACAAGCAATTTCTCAGGATTGAGGAGTGGCTGCAAGCCATAGCTGAAGCAGAAGTGGTCGTTACCGATAGTTTTCATGCTACGGTATTCGCCATTCTGTTTCATCGTCCGTTCTACGTCTATATCAGTGCTCCGTCAAAAGTATTCCGCATTTCTAATCTGCTGGAAAAATTAGGCATCAGCACCGACCGCATCGTCAGCGATGCCTCAATGATTGACCCCACGTCAACTATCGATTATAGCGAAGTCGATAAGAAGTTAGCCTTATTGCGCGCTTCTTCGCTCGATTACCTCCGAGAGATTCTTGCAGAATCGGAGCAATACTAAGTCCCTTCCCCACCATTTTTCCCGACAACTCAGAATATGAAGATAGCTATCTGTAGCGTCCAGGAATTTAATCCGATGATTGGCGGCATCGAACGCGTTTCGGTATCGCTGGCGCAGGAACTGATAAAGCAGGGTGTAGAGGTAATTCTTGTTGCCTGTCGTCCAAGCAAATACAGCAGCGAATACGCGTTGCCTTGTCAACAAGTTATCCTGCCGAACCCCAATGACTACGCCGAGGAAAACATCGAGGCTTTTGCAGCCTTGATTAAAGAACACCGGATTGACATTGTCCTGAATCAGAATGCCCATTCCTACCTATATAATCGCCTAATCGAAGACGTAAAGCAGCTAACCGGAGTTGCGGTTATCTCCGCCCTACATTTCGATCCGGCCTCCAGAATCGTCGGCAACAAAAAATTGCGAATCTCTCATACCCAGACATTCCGGGCCAATCTACGCATCCTTGCGCTTTATCTGCTAACTCGCCCGTATGTTAGGGACCTGGTTATGAGGCGCGATCGAAAACTGTATAGCCACCTCTATAGCATGAGCGATAAGATTGTCTTGCTATCAAAGGCCTTCATCCCCGGTTTCCGCGAGATAGGCAAGCTGGACACAGCCGAAAAGCTTACAGCCATTAATAATATGCTTTCCTTTCAGCTCTCTGAAAATGAGCATTATACAAAAGAAAAGATAGTGCTGTTTTGCGGCCGACTGACCCCCCAAAAAAGGCCCGACCAGTTTTTAAAGGTCTGGAAAAAAGTTCAGGACAAACTCCCGGATTGGAGAGCTGTGATGGTTGGTGATGGCAACGAACGCCAGGCGGTTGAAGCCTATGCAAAGCATCTAAAGCTGAAGCGCATCGACATTGTCGGTTTTCAGCAACCGATAGAATATTATAAACGGGCAGCGATATTTGCAATGACCTCCGCTCATGAAGGATGGTCCCTAACTACCAGCGAATCGATGCAATATGGCTGCGTACCGGTTGCTTACAAGTCCTTCGACAGCATAACCGACCAAATAACCGACGGCAAGACCGGCTATCTGGTCAACACCTACGACAACCGTGCATTTGCGCAACGGATCATCGCTCTGGCCAACGACCAGACCTTGATGGAGCAAATGTCGGCGGCCGCCATAGCGTCGAGGCAAGCATTCCGTCAAGACGTTATCGCAGCGCAATGGCTCGCTCTTATGCAGGAGGTTGTAACAGAAAAATCCGCAGCAAAATGATTGCAATTCTACTATACATCTCTGCCTTCTTGGTGCTGGATGGTGTTTCCGATCTATTTACCAGGTCTAAACGCATGCAATTTCAGGCAATAACGGCCTTTATATTGCTGATGGGATTCTTCGGGTTCCGAGGGCTTAGCGTACTAAACGATACCGCCCACTACTACCGAGCCATGCAGCATATTCTATCAGGAATTGCTCAAGCTCCATGGTTCTATTATGACCCGGACTTAAAATTTGAGATAGGCTTTCAGATGTTTATGAACGTGATTGGAAAACTGTTTCCCCACGATCCATACATGCTGACAATTCTTACGTCATTGATTGTCACCATCTCCTACATAGCCTTCTTCAAGCGCTACTGCCGGAATATTCTGTTTCCATTATTCCTCTGCTTGGGCACAATGATGCTCCCCGGAGTGTATGCCGCCGAGCGCCAATCTATCGCTATCGGGCTGACATTTATCGTATTGTATCTATGGCAAAACAAGCGATATCGCCTGGCCATCTGCATAGCCGTGCTAGCATTCTTCTTCCATAAATCATCCTATATCATATTTATCCCCATATTGCTAAGTCGGTTCAAGCTGACGGATAAGAACGTAATTATTTTCTGTCTCATAGGCTTGGTAATCGGCTTAAATATCTATGCATTGTTCAATATTATCGGCTACAGCGATAATGGTTACGTAATGTACGGCGAAGGCCGAGAAGCTACACCTTTAGCCCAAATATTAATTATGCTATTGGGAATTCTAGAGATTTTAGTATACCGAATAGTTAACGGAAGTTTCGAACCTAAAGACACTACAACGTCAATAGACCACCTATTTGTATGTTTTGCACTGACCGGAATCGTTGTCAATATTTGGTCGTCGTTTTGTTTACCATTAGGCCGTTATTCAATGTATTTCAGCCCATATGCAATATCGCTGCTGTGTAGAGCAATCGCAATGTCGAAACAGAGCATGAGAGGCTTACTGAAAATAGCTACTGTAGTCATGGCAATCTCCTATGCATCTATCATAATGACCTACCGCAATGATTGGCACCATCTGTTGCCCTATTCATTCTACGATTATTCCGAAACAAATCGTCAAACCCATTTTGGATATTAATACGCTAGCATGAAAATAGCAATATTATACATCTGTACCGGACGTTACAACCGGTTCTGGGCAGCCTTCTATAAGAGCTGCGAACAATTCTTTCTTACGGATGCAACGAAAGAATATTTCGTCTTTACCGATGATCTCAGCCTATGCAGTGATGCAAATGTGCATATCCTCGAGAAGCAGTGCGAAGGGTTCCCGTTAGACTCGCTGCTACGTTTCGAGATGTTTAAGCGCGTTGAAAAGCAGTTAGCAGAGTTCGACTATATTTACTTCTTCAACAGCAATGCCGAATTCCGGCTACCGGTTGGCCACGAAGTTCTCCCAATAGACACCCCATCGGGCCTGGTCGGGGCAATATGGCCCGGCCATCGCAAACCATCCGACCATCCGATGTTCTTCCCCTATGAACGCAACAAGAAATCAACAGCTTATATAGCTCCGCGCGAAGGCAATTATCATTACTATATGGGAGGCCTCAACGGAGGTCGCGCTGATGCATATCTGGAGATGATCTCCACTCTGGCCGCCAACATTCGCCAAGACCTCGACAACGGCATAATCGCTCGCGTTCACGACGAATCTCACATCAATAAATACTTCCGCACACACATCCCCCTGGCGTTGACCGCCGAATACTGTTCTCCTGAAGAATGGCCCCACGATTTCGAGGCGAAGATGGTATTCCGCGACAAAGTCTGCCTGGACCCCTACTTCAACAAGGG
>CAZKYD010000118.1:0-7381 GCA_964556875.1 uncultured Alistipes sp. | reverse complement strand
TTAGAGGCGACGGAGGGAGCGGAGCACGAGGATGCCGGTAACGATCGTTGCCAAAACGTCGGAGACGGGGAAGGTATACCAAATACCGTTCAGGCCGAAGAACTGCGGCAGAATCAGCAGTAGCGGCAGCACGAAGATGACTTGGCGTACGAGGCTAAGGAAAATCGAGGTGCCCACTTTGCCGATGGATTGGAAATAGGTGGTAGAAACGATTTGGAATCCAACCACCCAGAAGAAGAACATGGCGGTCGACAGCGTTTTGCCTGTAAATTGCGCCAAAGCGGCATCGCTGACGAAGGCCGAGGCGATTAGTGTGGGGATGGTCTGCCCGGCAACCCAGCCGACGAAGGTGATGGCGGTGGCGGCAGCGGCTGCCAGCCAGAACACCTTCTTTACGCGTTGAGGATTGCCATGACCGTAGTTGAATCCGGCAATAGGTTGCAAGCCTTGGCAGATGCCGAGCACCGAGCAGCAGAGCATTGAGGTTACCGTTACGAAAATGCCTGATGCCGCGATCGCTTCATAGCCGCCGAAATAGTTCAGGGAGTTGTTGATAAAGATATTTATCACGCATGAAGCTACGTTGATAATACATGGGGCGGAACCGATGCCGATAATGCTCCAGATCAGTGGCCAGGAGATGCGGTAAATGCCTGGGGTGAATACGATCGGGCCATTTTTCTTGCTGCAGAAATGGCTCATCACGAAGATCATTGAGATGGTCATCGAGATGTCTGTAGCGATGGCCGCACCTTTGATGCCAAGGTCAAGAAAATATACGAATATCGGGGCGAGAATTATGTTGAGGCCGGCACCTATAAACATCGTGATCATGGCGCGAGTTGGATAGCCCGTTGCTCGCATCATGTTGTTGAACGAGTAGGTGAGGTTGGTCATCAGCAGGCCGGGCAGGATAAACATCATGAAGTCGTGGGCATACGGGAGGGTCTCGTTGTCAGCACCGAAAAGGCGTAACACCGGCGACATAAACAGGGCGAACAGCCCGATATAAACAATACCGATTGAGAGAGTCATCACTAACGAGTTGCCCAAAATGCGCTTTGCGGAATTGATATCGCCGGCGCCAAGATAGAGGCTCATGCGCGCTGTGGCGCCGCCGCCGATTAACACACCCAGAGCTGTGGCGATGTTCATTACCGGGAAGGTAATAGCCAATCCGGCAATGGCTTTAGGTCCAACTACTTGTCCGATGACGATGCGGTCGATAATGTTGTAAAGTTGCATTACCAACATTCCGACTACCGACGGGATTGAGTACTGCCAAAGCAATTTGCCAATAGGCATTTCGGCAAGGTCGTTGAATTTTTGAGTATTTGATGCGGACTTCGTTACTGATTTTGTTGCTGCTTGTGTCATCTGATTTATTGCATTCACTTAAATCTAATGCAAAGTTAGCGAAGTTTTTGCAAATAGCCTTATCTTAGCCTATCAGAATCTTTATATCCAATGCCTTCTTTCTATTTTAGGGAAGCGAATAGATGAGATAGAAGTTAGCGGGAGAAGTCGGAGGAGATGGCGCCACCGAGGGTTTCGATCCAGGTGTGGATGGCGTTGGGATGGCGTTCGTTGAGCACTATGACGCGCGCGCCCGGTTTCCCCAAATGGTTGTAGACGGTTTTGCCTCCCGAATAGCGCCCGTAGGCTAATATAATGTCTTGCCAGACGGTTATGAAGTCGTTGTCGTGGTCGTGACCGCAGAAAACTGCTGTAATATCGCCCATTTGTTTTAGGGCATCAAACATGCCGGAGTTGAATCCGCTACAGCATACTTTTTCGCGGCAGTTGCCAATCAACTTTTCGCGCTGAGCGTTGACCGCGTCGAGATATTCCGGCAGGGGAATGTGGATAAATAGCAGGGATGGAATTGGGGTGCCATGGTTGCCGGAGGTGTAGTCGGCACTGAGTTTGCGATACCAATCAATCTGCTCGGCGGTGAGCCAATCGTAGCGCCCTTGTCCGGTGGCGTTGGCTGCAGTTGCATCATGAGTATCCATTAGATAGAGCACTTCCTTGATGGCTCGACCGTCGGAAGAGTAGATTGGTAGGACGTAGTCGGGAGAGTCTACGTTGCCTCGTGGAGGCATTACGGAGTATTCGCGACCTTGCATTAGGTCGTACATCGCCGGGCGAGTCATGTCGAACTGAAAATCGTGGTTGCCGAATACGGAGGCAAATGCGATGCCGCGCTCAACCAGTGGTTGAGTCAGCGCGGTCAGGGCATTGGCTACTCCGTCGGCATAAACCTGGTCGCCGGTGAATATAACTAAGTCGGGGTCTTCGCGATCTACAATGTCGATAATACATTCAACGGCTCTATTCGACTTCTTTTTCCCCCATTTATAATGGGTGTCGGAGAACTGAACGATTTTGAAAGTGCCGTCGCATTTGAATTTCAGCAGCGGCTTCTCCTGAGCATTAGCGACGACAAGCATCGCCACTAAACATATCAGTGTCAGAATATTTCTCTTCATTGTAGTTGGAAAGTGTGGTGGGTTAGGGGTGGATGCAGTCGATGGATTATAATTCCAATACAAGGCGCAGCCCTACAGACTCAAAATGCGCGTCGGTTTCAAGGCGACGACGATAGGATATGCGGAGCTGATTATAGTCTTCGCTATCCCATGCTCCACCTCGGCGAACGCGGTTCTTATTTTTGCTGACCTTAGTAGAAACCGGGTTAATGGCATCGTCTTTTGAATATGGATTTTTATAGTCCTCGCAGATTTCCCATACGTTACCACTCATATTGTAGAGTCCGAGTTCGTTTGGCTTTTTAGATTTAACATCATGGGTGCGACCGCTACTATTGTTGCTGTACCAGCCGGCGTCGTCAACATCGTTGCTGCCGGCGAAACGTGTGGTTGTAGCTTTATGGCCGCCGCGGGCTGCATATTCCCATTCGGCTTCGGTTGGCAGGCGGAATGTCACACCGGTAATTTGGCTGAGTCGGCGGCAAAAAGTCTGAGCCTCATCCCAGCTGATGCGTTCTACGGGCAGGTCGGCATCATCATCTTTGAAGAAGGATGGATTTTCATCCATGACATATTGCCAGAGGGCCTGAGTTACTTCAGTCTCGCCGATATAGAAATCGCGGGTAAAGCTTACGCGGTGGACCGGGTTCTCATCATCCTCGGTGCTCATTTGCTCGGGTGTAGCGCCCATCTTGAATGTACCGTTCTTAACCTTTATCATATTGAACCTTACGGGTTTTGTGCCGGCAGCGGTGATGCCACCGATTGATACGCCGCTACTCTTGGCGGGAAGTTCAATCGGGAGAATGTCGGGCTTCTCACCTGTTTGGGGCTTTGGTCGGATAGTCAGGATATAGGTAGTATTGCTCTTGAGGGGACCAAAGTCGTTGTCGATACGCAGGGGGGTGTATTCTGACGTTTTAATGGTCAGCCAATTGGCTCCGTTGACCATGTAAACCCAATATTCACCATCTTGCTGTTCGGCGCTGATGATATCCCCTTCAAAAGTTGCATTCGCAACAGCCAAGCCGACTTTTACAAGGGCGCAGGGGTCGCCGTTGAGGTCGGTTTTCTGATGAACAACTGCACTGAGGTCGGAGCCATCGGCTCGGAATTCAACTACATCGAGCGCTTGTGCTGACGCCATTTGCAGCAATACGGTTATCGCAAAGATGACTGTAAGTAAACGTTTCATTGTTGTATGATTGTTTTTTACTTGTTTACAGAGAGTGGTGGATAGAGAAATTACGGTAGTTTGAAGTCGTTGAGCATAAAAGCAGCTTCGGTGATGGGCTGCCATGTGCGCACGTGGATTTTTGGACGGTCTTCGTCGGTGAAGTCCCAAACGAGGAATACCGTACCGAGGTCTTCATAAGTTTTAGTGGCCCATTTCTGCGTAAGGGTTACACCGTAGTATTGGGGCTTGGAGGGGTGGCGCACGATGCGATAGTCGTCAAATTTGACGTTGACATAGGGCTGTGTGTCAAAGATTTTGAACAGTTTGTTGAGATATTGGGTCTTGTTCTGCTTTACATATTCAACTCGCGAGTTGTTCTTGAATTCTACGCTACTTTTGCTACGTGTCATCACGAGTTTTCCGGTGATGATAAGGGCATCATCACTGAAAATTGACTGCATGAACGACTTATTCTTATCTCGATAAGCCTTTGCGAATTGCTCACACCAGTGGATAATTTGCAGTCGCTGGTCGAGGTCGTCGAGCTGCTCGCCGGTCTTAAGTAAGCCTACATAGACGTGGGTAGGCATGGTAAAGTTGAAGTCGGTGATTCGGCCGTTTGCGCTGAAGTCGATGCTGATTTCTTGGCGGGTGTCACCTTCGTAGTTTTCGCCGGTCATGTTGATGCCGATGTTGCGGATTTGGTAGCCGCGAATGGTGCCATTTTTCTTTTTCAGGGTGATGGCGAAAGTTACAAGTTCGGAATCTTCGGTGCGGAATTTCGACTGATTCCAGCTCATGCCGATAGTTTGAGAGGCGAGATTGTCAATGTCGACTCCGGAATAGTTGATGTCGGAATTTGCCGACTGCGCGCGGTTGATAGCCGTAAGCAGGGCTGCGGTTTGCCGCTCGATTCGTTGACGTGTTGCCGACGAGGCGATACCGCTGGTTATTTCACATGTCACCGCGTCCTGAGCTTGAGCGCAGATAAATCCTAAAAGCAGGACCAGCGGCAAAAATAGTTTTCTCATCATGATGGTATGATATATACAATATTAGTTGAGTTCAAACCAAACGGCGTTGTAGCCGGAATAGTTAGCGAGGGAATCGTCGCTATCGGTTTTGAAGTTGGTGCGAGTATCACTTCCCGGGCCGAGGATAGTGACGATTTCCATTGTGGAGTTACTTTGAGCGATAATCCAACAAGAGCCTGCTGCATCGCGACAGTCGCGGATAGTTCCGTAGCGTTTTACGATGTTCTCCGACTGCAGCTTTGCAAGCTGTTTTACCGCCGATGGCAGGTCAGCAGCTGCGAGGAGCTCACCAACAGTTCGGCGTCCGATCAGCGACAGTTCGCCGCTCACCACTGTTACTGCCGGTTTTTGGGCGGCAACGTTAGTTCCTGAGTCCCTTGTCCCGGCGGCTTTCGTCCCCGAAGTTTTTGTCCCGGCGGCTTTCGTTTCTGCAGCTACGGTCTTTTCGCTTACGGTTGTCGAGGTGGATTTAGCCACGTTCGTCTGGCCGGCGCTGGTCGGGGCGCTATAGTTGGGCAGGTAGACGCTACGATGGACGTAGGCAAACACTCGGATTTGGGTGCCACGCGCCATGCTTTTATATTCTACACTCTTGAGATTAGAGGAGGTGACGCGCGCCACACCGCTGATGGAATTCTCCTTGACATAGTCGTTGATAAACTGCGCGAGCATAACATTGGCGGCGTCGCGAGCTTGCGCTTCATCGGGCATTGTCGCTTCGGCATAGAAATAGCTTGGCGAGCGCTTGATGTCGTTGATAGCTTTTGTTACCTCGGATTGGGCTAAGGCCTCAAACGTCAATAGCAGTGCTGTCAGAGAGAATAATATTTTGCGGATTATTGCAAACATGGCGGTTTTAGTGCTCTTGTTGATGAAGATCGTGGGCTAATTAAGGTCATCGAAGATGTTAAGGATACGCGACACGGGGATGTAGCTCACCATGCGGGCTTGGAGGATGCCTCGGCGCTCAATGAGGTCTTTTTCGTTGAGCGTAACTTTCAGGGCATGACAGTAGCCCAAGTCGCGGTTAACATAGACAAGTTCTCCAACTATCGTCCCATTGTCGGCACTGATAACTCCGAAGAACGGCTTGCATCCTTGCGCGAGAAAATATCCGACAAAGCGGTTGAGCGGCAGAAACATGAACACATCCTGATAGTTGTAGCAACGGAGCTTGATGTTGATTTCAAACTCATTGTCGAGGTCGGTGTCGGTCAGCAGATTGGCCATTGTCTCCACCGGATAGTCGAGGCTGTAGAGCGGATCTATTTCACCTTCGAATTCTTCGAAATAGCGCGACGAGGTGAGTCCGTTGGTGAAGTAGGTCTCCGATTGCGATACTAACAGATTAGTTGTTGGATCCACCTGCATATCAGCCGGGATGATACGGACAGCTGTAGAGTCGGGTTGAAAGTCAAAAATCTGTTCCGGCAGTCGGCGCTCACTTTCGTCGAGATCGCATCCGCTGAGCAGGTCGTAGCTTAGGGGGAATGTCATCGTGACTTTCTTCCCTTCCGCCACATTCCAGACAACTTTGTAGGTGCGTCCATATAGGTTTTCAACACTTAGCGCTATGTCGGCTCCCCCGACAGTAGTTGCCAACTGATTGAGTTTGCACCCATCGAGGATTACGCCGTCTTCGCTCATCTGCTTTTCAACGGTGTTACGTCTTGGGGGGATGTCGGCGAGCAACGAGTAGCGTTCGATGAAATTGACAATCTGTTTTCCGAGGAGCTTGCGTTGATCGGGGGTGAAGATGGTGTAGCCGATATGGTCGATACACCCGCGGCTATTAAGCCCGATGCTTAGCGGTTTGTCGTTGTAGCTAACCTGCAGTGTATCAAGTCCGGATGCGGGGAGTTTTAGAACGGAGGCGATGTTGGTTAACTGATCGGTGGTACATTCGGGCAAATCGGCGGCTATTGCCGACAGCCATGCTGCCGGCAATAGTGCCAATAATGATATGATAGCCGAAAGTCTCATCGAGGGGAAAGCGAGGTTGTTTATTCAGCTCCCATGTTGAGCCAAACGCGCGTGCCATCTGAGCGATGCAGTTCGCCGCTCGCCATTCTGCCGTTCTTGAATTTTACGTCAACAACATTGTCGTCTCGATCAGCGACGACGATGCCGTTGATGGTTTCAAATTCGTGGTAGCCGGTAATTTTGATGGTTCCAACACCGGTAGGATAACCACCGGTGTAGATGCCGTAGCCGAGATTGCGCTTTGACGAAGCCGTGGATGAACCGGATGTAGCTTGGGACTCTGAGTTTACCTGCTTCGGAGTAGTTTCTGGAGGGGTATCAACAGGCTTTGTCGTGGCCGTATCGGTCTGTCCGGCGGCACCATCTTGCCCATTGATAGCCTCTAACCCTTCTTGAACAAGTCCAGTAACTGCGGTGGTTGTTTCGATCAAGTTTTTAGCAGCTTCAGCTGTCTTGTGGATTTTGTAGTAAGCAAAACCACCACCTCCGGCGAGGATTACCGCAGCAGCGATGCCACCGATTAATAGCGGCTTCTTGGATTTCGGACTTTTAAGGTCAGCGTCGGTTACTTTATGTAGCGTAGCACCACATTCGGCGCATACGAAGTCGTCGGTGTCGACTTCCTGTATGGTTTTATTGAACGCCAATGAGCAATCGGCGTCAATATTTTTGCAGATTCCTTTTGCTTTTGCCAT
>CAZKYD010000117.1:0-7541 GCA_964556875.1 uncultured Alistipes sp. | reverse complement strand
GGAGAGAAAATCGGGCAGATTTTTGGGAATTGAAATTATTTACTGTAAATTTGTAGAATCTAAAACAAGACACTAAGTTTATCCTATGCGAACAAAATATAAGAGAGTTCTGCTGAAACTCAGCGGCGAATCGCTGATGGGCGAGCAGCATTACGGCATCGACCCCAAACGTTTGGAAGAGTATGCAACCCAGATTAAGGCTGTTGCCGATTCTGGCGTGCAAGTTGCCATCGTTATCGGTGGCGGTAACATTTTCCGCGGAATGCAAGGCGCTGCCAAAGGTTTCGACCGCGTGAAGGGCGACCAAATGGGAATGCTGGCAACCGTCATCAACTCGTTGGCGCTCAGCTCCGCTCTGGAAGCTGCCGGCCAGAAAGCTAAAGTTTTCACCGCTATCGCAATGCACCCCATCGGCAACCACTACAGCAAATGGCGCGCTATCGAAGCGATGGAAAACGGCGAAATCGCTATCCTCTCCGGAGGTACAGGCAACCCCTTCTTCACCACTGACACCGGTGCAGCGCTTCGCGGCGTTGAAGTTGAAGCCGACGTTATGCTGAAGGGCACCCGCGTTGACGGCATCTACACCGCCGACCCCGAAAAAGACCCCGAAGCTACGAAGTTCTCAGAAATCACCTACGATGAAGTTTACACTCGCGGCTTGAAGGTGATGGATCTCACGGCTACCGCCCTCTGCAAAGAGAACCACCTCCCCATTATCGTTTTCGACATGGACACAGTCGGCAACCTGGGCAAAGTGCTCGCCGGCGAACCTATCGGTACACTTGTTTATTAACCCAACAACATAACAACCATGACTGACCCCAAAACTTACCTCGGCCCCGCTGAAGAAAAGATGGAAATGGCCGTTGCCTATCTCGATGAATCATTAGCACACATCCGTGCCGGAAAAGCAAATCCCAAGATTCTCGATGGCGTAAAAGTTAACTATTACGGTTCTGCCGCTCCTATTTCAAATGTGGCAAACATCTCTGTTCCCGATGCCCGCACCATCGCCATCACCCCCTGGGAGAAGTCGATGTTTAAGGAAATCGAAAAAGCTATTATCAACTCTGAAATCGGCATCACTCCCGAGAATAACGGCGAAGTAATCCGCCTGTCAATTCCGCCGCTGACCGAGGAACGCCGCAAGCAGCTCGTTAAGCAGTCGAAGGGTGAAGCTGAAAATGCGAAAGTTTCAGTGCGCAACGCCCGTCGCGATGCTATCGAAGGCCTCAAAAAAGCCGTTAAGCAGGGCATGCCCGAAGACGTTGAAAAAGACGCTGAAGCCTCAGCTCAGAAGCTCCACGATAAATATCTCAAGAAAATCGACGAATTATTCGCCGCTAAGGAAAAAGAAATTCTTACGGTATAATAACCCTTCGTCGCTGCGTTTTAATCTTCCCCTAAACGATGGGGGACAGAAAACATTATGCAGACAGTATTATTTCACGAAACCATATTCGGACCGATTCATTCCCGTCGTCTGGGCACATCGTTAGGCGTAAACCTAACCCCGGATGACGGAAAAATCTGTTCGTTCGATTGCCTTTATTGTGAGGCAGGATTTAACGCCCAAGGTGTAGGCACTACCGGTTTTGCTAAGCGCACGGATGTTGCTAAAAAGTTAGAGGCAAAGCTCCTCGAAATTCACGCCTCCGGTGGCAACCTCGACGTCATCACCTTCTCGGGCAACGGCGAGCCTACGCTCCACCCCGAATTCCCGGCCATCGTCGACGATGTAATTTCGCTTCGCGACCATTTCTTCCCCGAGGCGAAAGTCAGTGTGCTAACCAACTCTACCCGCATTTTCGACGACAAGGTTTGCCAAGCGCTCCGCCGAGTTAATAACAACATTCTGAAACTCGATTCAGCGATTGACGCTACAATCCGCCTTATCGACCGCCCGAATTCACCCGAATTTACCGCCGAGAAAGTTATCGACAGGCTATGCCAATTCTCCGCTACCGGCATCATTCAGACCATGATGTTGCGCGGGCAATGGGAAGGCCAACAAATCGACAACACCACCGACCGCGAAGTTGAAGCCCTCATCAAGGCATATCGCAAAATCGCGCCACGCGAAATAATGCTATACTCTCTCGACCGCCCAACCCCGGCGCGCACCCTCGAGAAGATCCCGCCCGAGGAGCTTCGCGCTATCGGCCAACGAATTCAAGAGGCCTCAGGCATCCCGGTGCAAGTCAACTAAGCCCCCTTACTTACAGCTTCGGCCGTAACCTTACAATTAAAAGAGTCTCTTTTATGGTAAAACTCGCAGAGGGTGACAGAGTAGCAATTCTGTCGCCCGCTTCTATAATCAACCCCGACTTTGTTAGCGGCGCCGTTGCTACCCTGGAGCAATGGGGTTTGCGTCCCGAGGTGATGCCCCATACGCTGGGAAAGTTCGGCTCGTTCAGTGCAACTGCCGCCGAACGTCTCGAGGATTTCAGCAGCGCTCTACTCAACCCGGAGATAAAGGCCATCATCTGCTCACGCGGCGGATATGGCTGCGTCCATCTGCTTGCCGAGCTCGATAAGCTGATGGCCACATACCGCGGCGAACCGAAATGGTTGGTAGGATTTAGCGACGTTTCAGCCTTACACGGACTTTGGGGGAAATATGGATGGGCTTCGGTCCATGCCTCGATGACCAAGCACCTCACTCTCGGCGGGCCTGCTGACAAGCAGAACCTCACCCTGCTCTCAATCCTGCGTGGCGAAAAACCTGTCTTGGAACTACCGACCGGATGCTCCGGGTCGTCCTACTCTGCCGCGAACCGCGAAGGGGTAGCCGAAGGGGTAGTTGTAGGAGGGAATATGGCAGTAGTCGGAGGGCTTATCGGGTCGCCATACAACCCCATCAAGCCCGGCACGATTCTTCTAATCGAAGATATTGCCGAACCAATCTATAAGATTGAACGTATTCTTTATCAGCTGAGATTAGCCGGCATCTTCGACAACCTTGCCGGATTAATCGTTGGCCAATTTACCGAATATACCGCCCCCTCGCGCGATCATGCCGATATGTACGCCATGATTTCGCAATTTCTCGAGGGAACAACATTCCCGGTTGCGATGGATGTCCCCGTAGGGCATATCGACCTCAACCAGCCGATTCTTCTCAACGCTAAAGCAAAGTTGACAGTCACCGCCGACCACGCCACTCTTTGCTATCTATAGCCGAAGGCTTCAACGCTAATGATTATGGACATGAACGAAAACGCAAAAGGGGGAACGCCCCTGATTTCAGTGATTACCGTAACCTACAACGCCCAACGGGAGTTGCCGGCCACACTGCGTAGCGTCAGAGAGCAAACCTTCGACAGCTTTGAGCACCTGATTATCGACGGTGCCTCGAAAGATGCCACCGTTGACATCGCCTCAAAGGATGCGCCGAGCTACCAGCGCCTGGTGTCGTCGCCCGACAAGGGGCTTTACGACGCCATGAACAAAGGCTTAGACCTGGCGCAAGGCGACTATGTTGTATTCCTGAATGCCGGCGACGCCTTTCACTCCCCCTCAACGCTTCAGCATGTTGCCAACAAGATTCTCGACAACGACTTTCCCGGCGTTGTTTACGGCCAGACCGACCTCGTTGATGCCAATCGCAAGCGCATCGCCGGGCGCCACCTCGAAGCCCCGTCGCAACTCAACTATGAATCCTTCAAGCAGGGGATGGTTGTTTGTCATCAGGCCTTCTTTGCGCTGCGCCGCATCGCCGACCGGTTCAACCTCAAATATCGCTTCTCGGCCGACTATGAATGGTGTATCCGCGTGCTGCAGCATTGCCGCCAGACTTGCTATCTGGATGAAGTTGTTGTAGACTATCTAATGGAAGGAATGACCACACGCAATCGCCGAAAATCGCTTATCGAGCGATTCAAAATCATGTGTTACTTCTACGGCACCATCCCCACTATTTTCCGCCATTTCCGCTTCTTATTCCGCTTCCTCAACCGCCAAAAAGTTGAGAAAGCCGCCCTTCAAAACGAATAAGTTATGATCATACTCAATACGACCTTTATTGTTGAGGACGCACGCATGGAAAGCTTCCTCCGTTGGGCTCGCGAAACTTACCTGCCGGCCCTCCGCGATGCTAATATTTTCTCCGATGCCACCATGGCGAAAGTTATGGCACAACTCGAACCGGGCACTTCATCCGTTGCCATACAAGCAAAATCGCCCGACCTCGAGGCCGCAACTCGCTGGCACGATGAAACCGCAGCTATGCTCAAAGATGACCTCTCGGCGCGTTTCGAAGGGAAAGCTCTTTTTTTCACCACCTACATGGACGTTATTGAATAATGGCTGACGAACTCGAGTATGTTGGAGCTGCCGACTCAACCGGCGCTCAAAACTTGGATAAAATCATTATCGGCATCGACCCCGGGACGAATGTCATGGGATATGGCATCCTCGGCATTAAGGGGAAAACTCCGAAGCTAATAGCTATGGGGGTTATCAAGCTGTCGAAATATGAAAGCCATTATCTACGTCTGCGCCGCATCCACGAGCGTGTGCTCCAACTCGTCACGAACTATCTCCCCGACGAAATGGCCATCGAAGCCCCCTTCTTCGGCAAGAACGTACAATCAATGCTAAAGTTAGGGCGCGCACAAGGTGTAGCAATGGCTGCGGCGCTCGAACGCGACATCCCCATTACGGAATACGAACCCCGAAAAATCAAAATGGCAATCACCGGCAGCGGTGCCGCATCGAAAGAGCAAGTGCAAGAAATGTTGCGCCGTATTCTATCCATTCCGCGCGACCAGCTGCTCCCCGAGCTCGATGCTACCGACGCCCTCGCCGCCGCCCTCTGTCATTTCTATGAATCTTCAAAACCGTTAGCCGTCAGCTCGGCCAAATCCTGGAAAGCCTTTATCGCCGCCAACCCCTCAAGAGTAAAAAAATAAGGGGTAAAAAAATAAGCCAAGAAATAGGGGAAAAATAGGGAAAAAGTACGGACATTTTTTGCCGAAATTAGGAAAGTCCCTTGAAAAATACTATATTTGCATCGAAAAGTCCCTTGAAAAATACCACACTTTCCCTCAAAAGTCCCTTGAAAAAGTCCGGTATTTTTCTTTTCTCTCTAATTTTCAATGCATTACATAAATGGCATCACTTCAACGCAAAATCGAGCACCAATTTGCCGCCTGGAAAAGCTCCCCAAACCATACGCCACTCGTAGTAAAAGGGTGTAGACAATGTGGCAAAACTTACTCTGTAGTTGATTTTGCTCGACGCAATTATAAACATGTTGTTTATCTAAACTTTTTCGAGAATCCTTCATTCGCGAAAGCCTTCGATGATTCTCTTGAAATAGATAATATCATCATGTATTTGTCGGCATTGCTAGGGAAGAACGCGACATTTGAGCCAGGGCAGACATGCATTATCCTTGATGAAATTCAAGAATGCCCGCGAGCCCGCACCGCCCTAAAATTTTTCAAGATAGACGGCCGATATGATATAATGTGTACCGGTTCGCTATTGGGCATCTCTGGATACAGAGAGGAGACCGTCTCAGTGCCTGTCGGTTATGAAACCGTTATCACAATGTATCCCCTCGATTTCGAGGAATTTCTGTGGGCTAACGGAATTTCGCAGCAGACAATCGAACTCTTGAATAACCACCTGCATAACTTCCGCCCTATTCCCGAAGTGTTGCATAACCGTTTCCGCGAGCTATTGCTTCAATATATTGTTGTTGGCGGGATGCCTGCGGCAGTCAACGAATTTATAGAAAGCCATCAATTGGCTAAAGTATTGCAGCTCCAACGCAATATCGTAGATGGCTATCGCGATGATATGATTAAGTATGCGCCGAAAACTGATAAGTCAAAAATTCGCGAGTGCTTCGATTCTATTCCTAAACAGCTAAGTAAAGAGAATAAGAAATTCCAGTATTCTCAAATCCGAAGTAAAGCTACCGCCTCAACGTTTGCCGGCAGTTTGAAATGGATTGAAGATGCCGGAATCATTAACCGCTGTTATAATCTTTCCATTACAGAACTTCCCCTTGACGGCAATGCAAGAGAAGATTCGTTTAAGGTTTATATGTCAGACATCGGGCTGTTCATCAGCATGCTCGAAGATGGCACACAAACCGACATCCTTAACGGCTCACTGTTGGGCTATAAAGGAGCTATCTTTGAAAATCTGGTAGCAGATTTCCTAACAAAAAGTGGGCGCAAACTTTACTACTATCGAAAGGATTCCGGCTTGGAAGTTGATTTCGTAATTCGCTTGGCAAGTGAGTGTGTATTGCTCGAATGTAAGGCTAACTCAGGCAATGTAAAAAGCGCAAAGACCATACTAAGCCATCCTGAGAAGTATCATGTTTATCACGCAATAAAGTTGGGAAATTACAACATCGGGGTAGCGAATAATATGCTGACGCTCCCCCTTTACATGGGCTTTTTGATTCGGGGAATTACAGGTGAAATGTTATCATGCGCCAAAGCGTGATGAAGAAGATTTTGCAGTCAAGCCAAAGGGAAAAATTATCGATATATTCCAAATCTGCGTTCACGCGATTCGCCATGTCCTCCACTCGAGGTGTCGGGCCGCGGAAGCCCTTTATCTGGGCATAGCCGGTCAGGCCGGGGCGCATATCGTGGCGGCGCATATAGTCCGGAATGAGCGGGGTATAATATTCGGTGTGATAAAGCATATGGGGGCGCGGACCGATAAGCGACATATCGCCGATTAAGACATTCCATAGCTGAGGAAGCTCATCGAGCGAAGTCTTGCGGAGCACATGCCCAATCAATGTAATGCGTGTATCCCCCTTGCCGGATTGCTGCTGGTCGGCGGTATCGTTGCGATACATTGAGCGGAATTTCAGCAGCTCAAATGTTCTCCCCTTATATCCCGTACGCTTCTGACGGAAGAAAACTCCGCCGGGCGAAGTGACGTAAATCCATATCGACAGAACCACCCAGACCGGAATCAGGGCGACTATGGCAATCAAAGCAAAAATGAAATCAAAACTTCTTTTTATGGCTTTTTGCATGGTTATTTCATGTCGATACAGCTACAGCGCATCTGCTGTAAAAACTTTCAGCTAATTTATAACGTTATTCAAGACTTGATATTGCCTAAAACAACACTATTATTTAAGAGAGATTTTATAAAATGCTCATAATGTTATGGTCAGAGAGAGCCGAGCATGAATAGATTTTGTAACGATTTTGTCAACCAAAAGCTTATTCACCGACAAAGGTAGCAATAATTATCGGAAAAATCACTAATTTTGCAAGTCGTTCATACAACTCTACTTTTCATTATGGGAAAGAACAAACTCAAGAAATTTAAGGAAATGGAAAGCATCGACTGCGTTTTCCAGTTCCCCTTCGGTGTGCTTCGCGAAACTGGGTTCCCTATGAGAGGACACTGGCGCGAAGAATTTTTCCACAATTCAGGGCCGATCGTTCTTGAGCTGGGATGTGGCAAAGGTGAATACACCGTAGGGCTCGCACGCCGCTATCCGGAGCGCAATTTTATCGGTATCGATATCAAGGGCGCACGTATGCATA
>CAZKYD010000116.1:2659-7735 GCA_964556875.1 uncultured Alistipes sp. | reverse complement strand
TTGAAATCGCCGTTGACGAACTCCAAAACGGCTGGGACTTCATCAAAGAAGGGCTTCTCGAAGAAGCCGAACTCGACGAAATGTATAAAAACGCAATCGAGAAAATCGAAGCTCTCGAACTGCGCAACATGCTCCGTCGCGAGGAAGACCATATGGGAGTTGTACTGAAAATCAACTCCGGAGCCGGAGGCACCGAGAGCCAGGATTGGGCCTCGATGCTAATGCGAATGTATCTCCGCTACTGCGAAAAACACAATTATAAGACCTCTATCGCCAACCTGCTGGAAGGAGATGAAGCCGGCATCAAATCGTGTACCATCAACGTTGAAGGCGACTTTGCTTACGGCTATCTCAAGAGCGAAAACGGTGTGCACCGTCTGGTTCGCGTATCCCCCTACAACGCCCAAGGTAAGCGTATGACATCCTTCGCCTCGGTGTTCGTGACCCCGCTGGTCGACGATGCT
The DNA here is from genome assembly GCA_964556875.1 of uncultured Alistipes sp. Lineage (GTDB taxonomy): Bacteria > Bacteroidota > Bacteroidia > Bacteroidales > Muribaculaceae > UBA7173. Next base: position 7,271 of record CAZKYD010000116.1, on the reverse strand, counting down.
ATCGAAGTGAAAGTTGAACCTGCACTGATGTCGTGGGACACCTTCCGTTCGGGCGGTGCCGGCGGTCAGAACGTCAACAAGGTAGAATCGGGTGTGCGTCTGCGCTACCAATATACCGACCCCTATACCGGCGAAAAGGAAGAAATCCTTATCGAAAACACCGAGACCCGCGACCAGCCCAAGAACCGCGAAAACGCCCTGCGCCATCTGCGTTCAATCCTTTATGAGAAAGAGCTCGCCCACCGCATGGAAGAGCAAGCAAAGGTTGAAGCCGGAAAGATGAAAATCGAATGGGGCTCGCAGATCCGCAGCTACGTCTTCGACGACCGTCGCGTGAAAGACCATCGCACCAACTATCAAACCTCTGATGTCAACGGAGTGATGGACGGCGACCTCGATGGCTTTATCAAAGCTTACCTAATGGAATTCTCAGGCAACGAAGCCTAACCCCCCTAAAAAGAAATTACCGCCGGGGCTCTCTCGGCAGAGCCCCCGACGGTAGTTTTGTTTTTTTGAAGCGGAAATGCGCCTAAGTGCGCTATATTAAGTATTGCTTTATTATCTATACGCTTCTTTGACCATAGAAAAAAGCAAAGGTTTAATCCGCCTCAATATTTTTTTCAAAAAAATTCAAAATGAGGAAAGCCCTTCTGAAATTTCTGCTTATCTATCTCGTTTTCATCGCATTTTTCGTTGTGATGAAACCGATTTTCATGACAGTTTACAACGCCGAAATCAATGCCTCGGCTGCCGACTGGTTTGCAGTAATTTTCCATGGCTTAAAGATGGACTGCTCCGTTGCCGGATATCTCACCATAATCCCCGGACTGCTCCTAATCGCCTCATTGATTTTCCCTGCCAAGGGGCTCGCCAAAGCCCTTGACATCTACATGGCGGTAATAGCCGCGCTACTATCGTTCATCTTCTGCCTCGACTTGGGTCTGTATGGCTCTTGGGGTTTCCGCCTCGACATGACCCCATTCTTCTACATCACAACCTCGCCGGCATCGGCTATCGCAAGCCTGGCATGGTGGCATTGGCTTGCCGCCCTGATAGGGATTCCTGCCGTTGCGCTACTAATCTGGACAGCTTATTCCCTGACCGCTCGCCGCATTAAGGTAACGCCTAAGGGTTGGGGTGCTCCAATAGGAATGTTGCTCGTCACAGCGGCCCTAATAATCCCAATTCGCGGCTCGCTGACCGTCTCCACCATGAATCTCTCCCAAGTATACTTCTCCGAGAACCAGCGCCTGAACCACGCTGCTATCAACCCCGCATTCTCCCTGCTCTACTCCTCCACACATCAGACCGACTTCGACTCACAATACACCTTCCTCTCTGACTCCGAAGCCGCCACCATCCTCGCCTCTCAATATCTCTCCACCCCGGCCTCCGGCCTGCCCGAAGCGCCCTCTTTGTTGTGTCCCCGCAGCGAAGCGAGGGCTTCCTCTGAAAGCTCCCGCCCGGATATCATCCTTGTTATCCTCGAAAGCTTCTCCGCCCACCTGCTCCCCTCGCTCGGCGGCCAGCCGATAGCCCTCGGCCTTGATTCCATCGCCCGCGACGGCATTCTCTTCACCAACTTCTACGCCTCCTCGTTCCGCACCGACCGCGGCCTGGCTGCGATTCTCAGCTCATTCCCGGCTCCCCCATCAACCAGCCTGCTGAAATATGTTGAGAAATTCGAGAATCTCCCCTCCCTCCCCTCAATTCTGAAACAAAACGGCTACACCAACGCCTACTATTACGGTGGAGATGCCAACTTCACCAATATGCAAGCCTACCTCGTCTCCTCCGGCTTCTCAAAAATCATCTCCGACAAGGATTTCCCCCTCGCGGATCGCACCTCGAAATGGGGCGCGCACGACGAAAAAGTATTCACCCGTGCCCTCGCGGATCTGACCGCAGAGCAGAAGGCCGCTACACAGGTCGCCGCCGCGAAGCGAAAACCCACCTTCACCGTAATCCAGACATCAAGCTCCCATGAGCCGTTTGAAGTGCCCTACGCTAATCCGCGCTTCGCAGCCAATCCCCGCCAGAATGCCTTCGCCTACACCGATTCCTGCTTGACAGCCTTCATCAACGCCCTTCAAAAGCAGCCTAGCTGGAAGAATACCCTCGTTGTAATCCTCCCGGACCATTACGGGTGCTGGCCTGAAAACATCGAATCCGCTCCGGAGCGCCACCATATTCCCCTCGTCTTTACAGGCGGAGCCCTCGCCTCCCGAGGCTACACGATCGACAAACTCGCCTGCCAAACCGACCTCGGAGCTACACTCCTGACCATGCTCGGCATCTCTCCCACCCCACTGCGCTACTCGCGCAACATCTTTGCGACGACAACCCCACCGATGGCCATCTTTACCGAGCCATCGCTGACAGCCGTCGTCACTCCTACCGACACCCTGGTTTACAACCCCGATGCCGACGCCATCATCTCCTCCACCTCGCCGGCGGCAACAAGCCTACCACTGGCTCGAGCCTTCCTGCGCAACCTATATTCAACCCTCTCCAATCTTTAGCAATAAATCAAAGAGCAAAGCGTTAATAAATAGAACGCCCCATAACCACAATGATTGAATTTCTAAATAACCTCGACAAAGCCTTATTCTTGGCGATTAACGGTCTGAACAGCCCGTTTTTCGACAACTTTATGATGATGTTTACCGACAGATTCATTTGGGTGCCGATGTACCTTACTGTGCTTGTTTTGCTATTTAGAAGTTGCCGTTGGCAGACAGCCCTCATTTATACGCTAACCCTCATTGCAGCCATCGTTCTGACCGACCAAACCTGCGCCACGCTGATTCGCCCGATGGTTGAACGCATGCGCCCCTCCAACATCGAAAACGAGATTTCCCCCTTAGTCTACATCGTAGACGGTTATCGCGGCGGCTCCTACGGCTTCCCCTCCTGCCATTCCGCCAACTCATTCGCCCTGGCCGTGTTTATCGCCATGTTTGTAAAACGTCGCTGCTTCTCCATCTTCATTGTCGGCTGGGCTTTACTCAACTCCTACTCCCGCCTGTATCTCGGTGTACATTATCCCGGCGACCTGCTGGTTGGGGCCATTATCGGTTCGGCCTTCGGCTTCCTCTGTTACGTCATCGCCTCAGCCCTTGAGAACTACTCTCAACCCATCAACTGCCGCCGCGACATAGCCGCTCCCTCGGCCTATAGCCACACCCTTTTCGGCATCCATCTCTCCTCCAAAAACCTAATGATTGCAATCTTTACCCTCACCCTAATCTATATCACCCTCGCCTCCGCCATAGCCGTAGCCTAACCACCCCGCTTTAAGATTTATCCGGGTAACCAGACATATCTAAACAGAAAGCAGGTCGGCAACCCTTGAGTTACCGACCTGTTTTCTGTTTATAATAATCTTATCGGATGTGTCAATGTTGATTAGTAAGCAACTTCCCAAGTTGCATAAAGCGAACCGTCGGAATTGCGAATGGTGACTACTACGCCAGCCTTCGCTTCTCCTTCGTCATCAACTAAACCTTCAGCATAAGTGACGTTATAGCCGTTAACTGATGTAAGCATGTAGGGTGAACGCTGGCCCATGAGGTTCATCATTGAAAGGATACCGCAAGTGTCAAACGAAACGTTGCCGTTGAACTCTGCCATCAGGATGGCGTTGAGGTCGAGGTTGGTGTCGTTAGCGCGAGTGCCGTAGCTCATGCTGGCTGAGTGAGAAGCGCTACCGTAGTTGCCTTCCGACTTCGAGAGGCTGCCGTTTGACCATGTAAAGGTTGAAGATCCGTTAGCAGCTGTGATACCACTGAGGTAGTTATTAGCGCCATAGGTGTAGTTCTGAACCTGTTCTGCGATGTTGTTGGTTTCAGAAACGGTTGTGCCGTAATAGCCGATAGCTACAACGCCGTTTACAACAGCTACGGTTTCTGCGGTTGAGGTGTCACCGTTGCGATCCTTAACGGTATAGCTTACCTTGTTGACTCCTACTGTTGTTTTATCGGCAGCAACGCGGCTGGTAACATCGATAGTAGCAGTGGTCTTCTTGGATTCAGAAGCGTCTTTTTCTGTATAGGTACCTACAAAGCCATCCAAGCAGTTAGAGGTATATGTATATTCAACATCTTCAACGCTGCCGTTGGCATAGGTCTTCTTGATTGAGGTGATCTGCTTTGTAGGATCAGCTTGAGCGCTACTCGGAGTAGCTGTTACGCTCTGACCTTGCTGTACAACGGTCATATAAGTTGACTGTCCGTTGCAATTAAGTCTTACGAGCATTGCGCGGTCTGTAGCGCCGGGGTTAGCAGCTACGTAAGCACCAATATGCTGAGATCCGGCATCACCGCTGGTCTGATAAAAAGTAATCCAATCGGTAGCGTTATCGAATCCGGGAACTGACTCGGTTGTGATTGTCCAGCCACCTACAGCTGTGAAGTCTAAGTTGAATGCTGACGATCCGGTTGAAAGAGTACCTGCACCTGAAGCTGAAACAACCTTAACTACATCCATGCTACCGGTATAGAAGATATCCTGAGCGTAGCTGGGATCGTCATCTGAGCACGATGACATCATCGTCAAGCCGGCTGCCATTAATGGCAATACTAATAGCCTTTGAACCTTTAGATACATAATA
>CAZKYD010000116.1:0-2559 GCA_964556875.1 uncultured Alistipes sp. | reverse complement strand
ACGGCCATTATTTACAGCCTCCGAAAAATATCTCTGCAAAATATTTGTCCATTTATAATTATTCATTACTTTTGCCGAAAACAAATTTACCAAAACTCTAAATATATGTTTAAAAGAAAATCATTCGCAGCAATCGCCATATTATCCGCGGCGCTATCCCTTAGTAGCTGCTCAGACAAAAGCAATGACGACGAAATGATAATCTCGGATGAATGTGCCGGTTATTTCCAGACTGTCATGGGCACCCCCTACTTCGATTCTTACAGCTATGAAGCGGGCGTTGCCGAAATTCAGTTAACAGGCTCAACCAATGAGGAGGTGATTCCCATCACCTACATCACTGACGATCGAGATAAATACGTTAAAGCCAGTAACCAGTTTGCAACGTATAACGACGGCTCGGTTATAAAGGCCTCTGATGTCTACACGCAGGCAGGATATGACTCTTACCCCAACTCTCTTGACTTTACATACCACTGCCTTTGGGCCGATTTCTCAACCTACAAGGAGACGAACAGCACTCATGGCGTGCTCCGCATCGCCTATGAGGAGAACCCCTACAACGTAGAGCGCACACTCTGGCTTATCCTCAAAAACCAGCAGTCAAGCGAAGCCTACATCACCCAGGAAGCCAACCCCAACGGCGTCTCCCCATCCGCCAACTAACCCCCATCCCAAGCGCACTCCCGGACCGAGGCGCCTGTGCCCAGAACTGGAGCCACACATGCCGAATTATAGACTTTGCGCCATATAAAACGGCAAATAGAGCACTCCGGAATCGCTGCGCAAATCCTTGGTATACACAAGATATTTTTTCTTAATTCGAGAGGAGAATTTAGCGCAAAATGCATCTAACGAAGCATGCGCCTTATAGCCAGATGACTTAACCTCAATTGGACTAATTTTATCTCCTTCGGATATTAAAAAGTCGACCTCATAATTATGTTTTCCACTTTCAGTAGGGAAAGTATAATAAAACAGCTCGTGGCCGGATGCTCTTAGCGTCTGAGCCACGACGTTTTCATAGACATATCCCAAATCAGCACTTAACTTATCATTAAGTAATTTGCGATATATTATATTATCGGTAAATGTTTTATCCCAAAACGCAAGCGTAACAAACAAGCCGGTATCGCATAAGAACATCTTAAATCGATTCACATCATGATGCAACGACAGCCCAACATTTGGATCATTCGCATGATACGACATATTAACAACCATCGAATCTCGCATTTCAGCGATAGTTTCCGATAATTGTTGGGAAGCGACACCTTCAGTTGCTGACCACGTTTGATAGCGATTTGCATTGCCTGTCAACTGAGCCGGCACCTGATGCAACATTTTTGAAGCCAAGCCGGTTGGATCAATTTTATGAAAGTCATCTTCATACAGCGTTATAATACTTCGTTTGGCTCTATCGACGCTCTCCAAATTATTAGTTTCAAGGTAGGCAACAACGGCCTGCGGCATTCCACCAATCAACATATATAGGCGAAAATCTTTCATCAATTTGCGATTCATAGCATCACCCAATGATGTGTGGTCTTCAAAACACTTCGACAATAAGTTTATCGAAGTGTTATCGCCCAACGCCCACCTAAACTCCTCATAATCCATTGGAAACATGTCAATCTTGACTTCCTCACTCGGCAATAGGATATTCGCTACATTCTTGCGAATCGAGATCAATGATCCCGTCTCAATATAATCGTAGCGTCCATCTTTTACAAGGTGCTTTATTGCCTGACGAGCCTTAGGCGCCAACTGTATCTCATCAAAGACAATTACCGATTTACGTTCCACCAATGTGACGCTATACTCCAATTGTAATTGCAAGAAAATTCGGTTGAGATCAGATACGTCATTAAACAGATTTAGTATATGGTCTGAACATGCTGAAAAATCTATCAGAATATACGATTCATATTCATTGCGAGCGAATTCCTCTACCACAGTAGATTTACCGATACGGCGAGCCCCCTTTACAAGCATAGCGGTAGAACCATTATACACCTGTTTCCACTTCAATAAATCTTTATAAATCTTGCGTTTAAAAATCATCGGTATGTAACTTTTAAGGATTTCATCAGCAAAATTACAAATTCTGAGTGAATCTCAAAATGTTTTTGGGCAAAAATAGGGGTGAATCTCAAAATGTTTCTAATTCCTTTAGTCAATCCAAGAATTTACAAATTGCAGAGTTACAAGTCTATATTTCTGTTTATCTGTGTTTTACAAAGTTGCCAAAAGTGAATCTCAAAATGTTTTTGGGTAAAAATAGGGGTGAATCTCAAAATGTTTAGGTCAAATCCTTGTATTCTGCTGATTTTCTGCGGTTTAAAATTTTAAGGCAGAGTGAATCTCAAAATGTTTGCTATAAAAGATTGCCGCCCGGTGTGGAGTGCAAGTTGATGGCGGCTGGGAAGGCGGCATGATCCCCGGAGGCGGGACTGTTGATGCGAGATGTCGACAGGTAGAGCCCGGAGGGCGCGGGGGTATGTTAACCCCAGGATGAGGGGCGTAAAGCGACGGTAGGAGCATCGCCCCGATTCCTGG
>CAZKYD010000115.1:0-7806 GCA_964556875.1 uncultured Alistipes sp. | reverse complement strand
CTAAAGGCCGTGCTCATCTTACAGTATCCGATACCCTCGGCCGCAAGTAAGATAACACTCGCTTAGCGTCAGAGCCCGACATCCGGAAGTTAGGCTTTGATAATGCAACCGACATTTTAACAAAGATGTCGGTTGCCTTGTTTTTGAGGCATATACGATCAATCATAAATCTCAAAAATCATGGAAATCGGTAATAAAATTCCCAATCTTCTGGGCGTTGATGCTGAAGGCAAGCAAGTGACAGCATCGGAAAATTACGCCGGCCAACCACTGATTGTGTACTTCTACCCTAAGGACAATACCTCTGGTTACACTGCTGAATCATGCTCGTTGCGTGATGGGTTTGCTCAATTGAAAGAAATGGGCTACCAAGTAATTGGTGTCAATAAAGACACTGCAGCTTCTCACCAAAAATTTGCTGCTAAACATTCTTTGAATTTCCCTCTTTTGACCGATGCAACGGGCGAAGTGTGTGAATCGTTTGGTGTATGGCAAATGAAAAAGATGTGTGGCCGTGAATATATGGGACTCGTTAGAACGACATTCATTACTAACGCTGATCATGAAATCACTCATATCATTAAAAAAGTTGATACAAAAGCTGCCGCCGATCAGATTATTTCATTGCTTTCGAAATAGCGACTAATAGCAGTAGCTGCTTGCTGCTCTGAAAAGATAATAATAGGACGTTTCATTTCAAAAAAATGATTTGTCCTATTATTTTTCATAAATCTATATGTATCAACGGTAAATAGTTTCTTAAAATCCTGTGAACTCAAAAATATTTTTAGGAATAACAAAAATAATCGTGAAAATATTTGGTCAGTTCAGAAAAAGTATATAACTTTGCACTCGCAATCGGGACGGTAACGGTCCTAATCACAAGAGAGAGCTCTAAAGTGATTTTGCAAATATGGCGGGATAGCTCAGTTGGTTAGAGCGTCGGATTCATAACCCGGAGGTCCCGAGTTCAATTCTCGGTCCCGCTACTAGAATCGATCATTCAAAATGAGTGGTCGATTTTTTTATTATATTTTCTCGGAGCCTACCCCATTTTTCATTCGATTTTAGTAATTTTGCAATACTATGGCTTTATTTGATACATACATCATCATTGTTGCTGCTGGAAGTGGTTCTCGATTTGGTGCTGATATTCCAAAGCAGTTCTGTTTACTGAAAGGTAAGCCCGTTGTTATGCATGCTATTGAGCGCCTAAAGGAGGCATGCCCGTCGGCGACTGTTATTCTTGTTATCTCTGCGTTGGAGCAGGATAATTGGAATGATTTATGCTGCAAATATAATTTCTCTTCACCAACAATTGCGTTTGGCGGTGCGACACGATGGGAGTCTGTAAAAAATGGATTAGCAGCAATCCCTGCAGATGCTAAGCCGAATTCGGTTGTGCTTATTCATGATGGTGCGCGTCCATTGGTTGATACGGCTACTGTTAAGCGAGTGTGTGGGGCTACGATCAATACAGATGGGGCTATTCCGGCCGTGGAAGTGGCAGATTCGCTTCGCAAGCTGTCGGAAGATGGTGTGACGTCGGAGCCGGCAGATCGTTCGCAGTATAGAGCTGTGCAGACTCCGCAAGGTTTTCTGCTGTGGCGCTTGCGCGAGGCTTACTCATTGCCATATCAGACCTATTTTACGGATGATGCATCAGTAATGGCTGATGCCGGATTTGACAATATATTTCTTGTAGAAGGGAATCCTAATAATATCAAGATAACCAATCCTCGCGATATTGCTATTGCAGAAGCAATCATGAAATGAATTCACCACGCGACTTCGATATAAAATTCATTAAAGGCATAGGTCCGGTAAAGGCGAAATTACTCTCGGAAGAACTCGGGATAAATTCGCTTTACGATTTAGTGCATCATTTCCCATCGCATTATATTGACCGTTCCCAGATCTACCATATATTTTCTTTTCATGAGGATATGCCTTATGTTCAGATACGAGGCCGCTTTGTGAGCTTTGTCGTTCAAGGAGAAGGTGCTAAACGTCGATTAACTGGCTTGTTTTCTGATGGGACTGCGACTATGGAGGTTGTTTGGTTCCAACGCATAAAAGCCATACAGGAGGCGTATCATACGGCAACGGAGTATATTCTGTTTGGTAAGCCTAAAGAATTTAATGGACGTTGGAGTATGACACATCCTGAAGTTGATACTCCGGATGCAATTACGGCTCAACAAGGATTGCGTGGTGTTTATCCTCTTACAGAGAAGCTCCGTAATCGTGGCGTTACATCGCGCATGATGTTGCAGTGGGTAAATAATGCTCTGCAAGTAGTCAAGCTGTTCCCTGAGACTCTCCCTGCTGAAATTATACAACAATTTCATTTAATCGCGAATGATGCGGCCTTACGCATTGTACATACGCCGCGTAATAGCGAAGCGCTTAGTCAAGCTCGATATCGCCTGAAATTTGAAGAATTATTCTATTTGCAGCTGAACATACGTAGATTTGCTCTAAAACGCTCTGCGTCGCTGCAAGGAAGAAAATTCCCTCGAATTGGGATGTTCTTTAATAACTTCTATTCGCAGGTGCTGCCGTTCCCATTAACCGGGGCGCAGAAGCGTGTGTTGAAGGAAATTAGGGCTGATGTTGGGTCCGGACGACAAATGAATAGACTCGTTCAAGGAGACGTTGGCTCGGGGAAGACCATTGTGGCATTAATGGCGATGTTGATGGCTTTGGACAATGGTACGCAGGCTTGCATGATGGCTCCGACGGAGATTCTGGCTACACAGCATTATGAGTCTATTAGTCAAATGTCAGCGCCATTAGGCATAAATGTTCGCTTACTCACAGGATCTACACGCAAAAAAGAACGTGAAGAAATTGCGGAACAGTTAGAGAATGGCTCGCTACATATCTTGATTGGTACTCATGCTATCATCGAAGATAACGTTAAATTCAAAGATTTGGGTTTGGCTGTTATTGATGAGCAACACCGTTTTGGTGTGATGCAGCGCGCTCGCTTGTGGGGAAAGAATAGTGTTGTTCCGCATGTGCTTGTTATGACCGCGACGCCCATTCCGCGCACTTTGGCGATGACTGTATATGGCGACCTTGATGTTTCGGTGATTGATGAATTGCCACCCGGTAGGAAGCCCATCACTACCATACTGCGCTTTGACGACCAACGGCAACAGGTTTATCGTTCTATAGGTAGACAACTTGCAATGGGTCGACAAGTGTATATCGTTTATCCCCTTATTCTTGAGAACGAGAAGCTTGATTTGAAATGTTTGGAAGAAGGTTATGAGTTGATTCGTGAAACATTCCCTTCATATAAAGTAGTCTATGTTCACGGCAAAATGAAGCCGAAAGAGAAAGACTACCAAATGAAGCTGTTTGTTGAAAATCAAGCGCAAATTATGGTGGCTACTACTGTTATTGAAGTTGGTGTGAATGTGCCAAATGCATCGGTAATGGTAATTGAAAATGCTGAGCGATTTGGGTTGTCACAGCTTCATCAGTTGAGAGGGCGTGTTGGACGTGGCGCTGATCAAAGTTTTTGCATTCTGATGTCTAAGCGTAAAATTGCAGGTGATACTCGAAAGCGCCTTGAGCTTATGACTTCAACAACTGATGGCTTTTTGATTGCTGAAGCAGATCTCAAGACTCGTGGTCCCGGTGATATTGAAGGAACAATGCAAAGCGGAATGCCGATGGAGCTTCATATGGCTAATCTTGCTACGGATGGGCAAATTATCCAACTGGCGCGTGATTCAGTAGATGCTCTTCTCGATGTGGATCCAGGATTATCTGCCCCGGGTCATGAGATGTTGGGTCAAGAATTAAATCTACTTTTTTTACGTAAATCAGATATGAGTAGGATTTCATAACGGCATTAGAAAACCTGCTAAATAACATACTTTTGCAAAGTGCTGCAAGTCAGTTGTTTATAAATATTGATAGGATTTGCTCGCATTCATTATAGAATTTTAATACAAAATTATTTCTATTCCCGGCTTATTTTTTGTAACTTTGAGAAAATAAGATTACCAATCCAGAGTTTATGCATTTAATTCTTGCATAGGATTAAGTAAAATACTAATGCATCTCTCCCTCCGACGTTACAAAAAATGATATTTCAAAACTTTCACAAATATGCAATATTAGCCGCGATGGCAATTACGAGTATCACAGCAGGTGCTCAGTCTTTTAAGCTACCTAAGGCTCATACATCAGAGCATCAGGGGCTAATTGCCAAGCAGGAAAATATTGGAAAACAAATTTCCGTTGAGGAAACTAAAGCTTTTGTCGATAACCTATTCAAGGAAGAAGAAGAGCCTGAAATGGATATCTACACCGAAGGGTGGGAATCTAAGCGCGTGAATGCGTATGCAGGCATGGATGTTCCTGATCGCAAGGTTATTGATGTGAGCGACTTTGCTATGCCTACTCCCGGCTATGTCACCTCCCCTTATGGATATCGTCCTCGCTTTAAGCGCGTTCATAAAGGTATTGACCTCAAGTTGCAAATCGGTGATACTGTTCGAGCTGCATTTGATGGCCGAGTTCGTCTGACTAATTATGAAGGCAAGGGATATGGCTACTATGTTATTTTACGCCACCCTAACGGACTTGAGACTGTTTATGGCCACTTGTCACGCTTCCTTGTGAAAGCTGATCAATATGTAAAAGCTGGCGATCCTATCGCGTTGGGTGGTAATACCGGACGTAGTTTTGGTAGTCACCTCCATTTTGAGACGCGATATATGGGTTATCCTATTAACCCTGCTGCGATTTTTGATTTCGCCAACCAAACTGTGCATACGGATGAATTTACATTTGATAAGCGCACATATACACAGCCTCGCAACTTTGATCCAGCGGCTAATCAAGAGTATGCACGTATGTACTTAGCTTCTACACCGCAGAATAATTCTTCATCTGCTTCTAAGAATCGTTCTGCAAGCAAACCTAAGACTTATACTGTAAAACGTGGTGATTCTCTAAGTCGTATTGCGTCACGCAATGGTATTACAGTACGTCAGCTTTGTAAACTAAATGGATTATCTACTAAGGCGAAACTTTCACCCGGTAAGAAACTTAAAATTAGATAACATTATTATTCCGTTATTCTGACGGTCACATAAAAGCGAAAGCTATACAAACAACAGAAGCGCCAAGGAATGTCTCCTTGGCGCTTCTGTTGTTTTGTGAAGTATCTCCGGTATCGAACGGATTATTAGTCGGCGCTTAGAAATAGTTATCTGTCGATGGATCGAAATTTCGCAATACTTTTGCCGGATTCCCAGCAACAATTGTATTTGGGGAAACATCTCGCGTAACCACAGAACCGGCCCCAACCACTGCGTTCTCTCCGATAGTTATTCCGGGTAGGATTGTTGCTCCGGCGCCAATCCACGCGCCTCGGCAGATTCTAACAGGTGCTAATGTGATGATAGAGCGATCACGTAAGTCGTGATTGTTAGATAGGATCTGGACATTGGCTGCAAGTTGAGCATTATCTTCGATTGTAATACCGCCTGAACCCATTAGTAAGATTCCATCCATAATAAATACATTCTTGCCGATTTTAATTCGACTTGCGCCTACAACAGTTAATGGGGGCATCATATAGCTATCTTCACCAATATTGCCGTAGAATAGTTCTTTGACCAAGCGATTATATTCATCGCATAAAGGCATAGTCTGTTTGATGCGGAAACAAAGCTCGCGGTTTCTGCGAGTTTCATTTGCATGTTCAATATCGGTGCGTAGATCAATCCTATCGTATGTCTTTTTATCTACCATAGATAATGCAATTAATGTTTGATTTTGTTGTAATAAAATATCGGGTCGATTGGGATGCGACTACCCTATCGACCCGATATGGAATGATTGTATTAGCCTTCAATAAGATTGTGGCCGGTCATTTCTTTCGGCTGAGCTACGCCCATGATGTGAAGCATTGTGGGAGCTACGTCAGCAAGTATACCGTTACCAACCTTGGCATTCTTATTGTCGGTTACATATACACAAGGTACGGGGTTCAGAGAGTGTGCTGTATTGGGTGTGCCATCTGCGTTTTCTGCATTGTCGGCATTACCGTGGTCTGCGATGATGATAGCTTCGTAGCCATGAGCCTTTGCAGCTTCAATAACTTCTTTTACGCAACCATCAACGGCTTCAACAGCCTTTTGAATAGCAGAGTAAACACCGGTGTGGCCTACCATGTCACCGTTAGCAAAGTTGACAACGATAAAGTCATACTTTTCGGTGTTGATTGCGTCGCGCAGTTTGTCTGCAACTTCGGGTGCACTCATTTCGGGCTGAAGGTCGTAGGTAGCTACCTTGGGAGATGGAACGAGGATGCGATCTTCACCTTCGTAAGGAGTTTCGCGGCCACCATTGAAGAAGAATGTTACGTGAGCATACTTCTCGGTTTCTGCGATGTGAAGCTGTGTTTTGCCGAGTGATGATAGATATTCACCAATGGTGTTATCTACATTTTCTTTCGGGAACAGGATGTGAACATTTTGGAATGATGCGTCATACGGGGTCATGCAGTAGTACTGCAGGCCGGGAATAGTCTTCATGCCCTGTTCCGGCATATCCTGCTGTGTGAGCGCGATGGTAATTTCCTTTGCGCGGTCATTGCGATAGTTGAAGAAGATTACAGCGTCGCCCTCTTTGATGGTGCCATCAACGGTTGAATTGTTGATCGGAAGTACGAATTCGTCAGTAACATCAGCGTCATAGCTTTCCTGCATAGCTTGTACCATATCAGTAGCTTGTTTGCCTTTGCCTTCAACGAGTAGATCGTATCCAACTTTTACACGATCCCAACGCTTGTCGCGGTCCATTGCATAGTAGCGGCCTACAATTGATGCAATAACACCTGCTGACTTTTTGCAATGCTCGGTAAGCTGTTCGATAAAGCCCTTACCAGAATGGGGGTCTGTGTCACGGCCATCCATGAAACAGTGGATGTAAACCTTTTCCAAACCATATTGCTTTGCAATATCGCAAAGTGCGAAGATATGTTCGAATGAAGAGTGTACGCCACCGGTAGAGGTTAGGCCCATGAAGTGAATAGCCTTGCCAGTTTCCTTAGCATATGAGAATGCGCTCTTAATCTCAGGGTTGTCAAGAATTGAACCACTGGAAATGGCCTTATTGATTTTAACCAAGTCTTGATAAAGGACACGGCCGGCACCGATATTCAGGTGACCAACTTCAGAGTTTCCCATCTGACCGTCAGGCAAACCTACGTTTTCGCCTGAAGCCTGAAGTTCGGAATGAGGATAATCTTTAAGGAGAGAATCCCAATAGGGAGTTGGAGTAGAGTAGATGGCGTCGCTGTGGGTATGATTACCGATACCCCAGCCGTCAAGAATCATTAACAGTGCTTTGTGTGACATTATAGTCTGAGTGTTTTTTTGTGTTGTTTCTTTTGTAAACAGGTTCTCTAAACCGGTATGTGGCAACCTGTTTAGAGAACCTAGTAGAGTGGAGTTATTTCAAGGGGCAGCCGGCACACTTCTCTTGAATCTTCTTGAAGAAGTCGTTGCCCTTGTTGTCAACCAAGATGAAGGCAGGGAAGTTCTCAACTTCGATCTTCCAAATTGCTTCCATGCCGAGTTCGGGATACTCCAGAAGTTCGACCTTCTTAATTGAGTTCTTAGCAAGGATAGCTGCCGGGCCACCGATTGAACCTAGATAGAAACCGCCGTTATTTTTGCAAGCGTCTGTTACCTGCTGGCTACGGTTGCCCTTGGCAATCATTACCATAGAGCCGCCGGCTTTCTGGAATTGATCTACGTATGGGTCCATACG
>CAZKYD010000114.1:0-7814 GCA_964556875.1 uncultured Alistipes sp. | reverse complement strand
CTCCTACCGGCAACTACGGTAAGTTTAAGGCTTGGGGTTATGAAGGTCAGATCACCTGGCGCGACCGTATCGGCAACGTTAACTACTATGTAGGCGGTACTATCACCTATGCCGACAACAAACTTCTCGACAACGGCACTGAAAATGTAGCTATCAAGTCGGGTGTACGTAGCGACCGCGAAGGTTATCCTCTGAACTCGGTATTCGGTTTCCGTTATGCCGGCAAGATTCAAGACGATGCTACCCTCGATGCATATAAAGAACGTTACGCCGACGGTTACTCCGGCGACGGTAATATCAACCTTATCCGTAAGGGTGATAACATGTTCGAAGATGTCAACGGCGACGGTAAACTCGACGAAAATGATATCGTTTACCTCGGTACAGAAGACCCGAAGATCCAGTTCTCATTTAACGCAGGCTTTGAATGGAAAGGCTTCGATTTCGGTGTCGTATTCCAGGGCGCTGCCAAGCGTACAATCTGGCGTCGCGAATCGAGCTCATCAGCCGACCCCTGGCGTATCCCCTGTTCTGCAGTTTACAAGAACTCCTCTAACAACTTTATCGGCAACGTTTGGAGCGAAGATAATCCCGACGGTTTCTATCCCTCGCTTACCAACCAGTCCGGTATCAACAACTACAACTATCAGTGCTCTTCATGGTCGGTTCAGGACGGTTCTTATATCCGTCTGAAGAACATCACTGTAGGTTACACACTCCCCAAGAATATTGTTGCCAAGACCAAGTGCTTGACCAATGTTCGTTTCTCGGTTACCGCTTCCGACGTTTGGGAATGGTGTAAGACTACCGACGGTTATGACCCCGAAGCAAACGGTATCGTAAACGGTACTACCAAATATCCCTTCACCCGTAACGTTACGTTCGGCCTGAATGTTTCATTCTAATCTTCACGTCTAAATCAGAGAACTGAAATGAACAAGATTTTAAAATATATTTCGGTCGCAGCAATGACTGTCATGATGACGGCGTGCATGGACCTCGAACCTAAATCTCAGATTTCCGACGGAAATCTTTGGAGCAAGGCTACCGATTTTCAGCAGTTCACTAATCAGATGTACGGCTGGACTTACAGCTTCTCTACCGTTGTTTACGACGGTGTACACTCTGATAAGCGCTCCGACCTTATCGCTGACAAGGGTTCGGTAAACACATATGCTAACGGTACAAACACCGTTCCCACCTCCGACAGCAACTATACCGATGGTTACAAGCATATCCGCAACTGTAACATCCTCCTGGAAAAGGCTGCCGACTATGAGGATCAAGATGCTATCACCCAGCCCGTTGGTGAAGCTTACTTCTTCCGCGCTTACAGCTACTTCGAAATGCTCCGCCTCTATGGCGACCTCGTTAAAGTTACCAGCACTATCGACACCGATAGCGAGGAACTCACCGCTAAGCGTAACGACCGTACAGAAATTATGGATCTCATTATTTCTGACCTCCATCAGGCTATTGATCACCTGAAAGACTTCAATACCGTTGATGCCGGCCGTATTTCTCGCGAAGGTGCGCAGGCTTTCCTTAGCCGCGTTGCTCTCTACGAAGGTACATGGCAGAAATTCCATACCGGCAACACAACTAAGGCTAACGAATATCTTACCGAAGCTGTCGACGCTGCCGCTGAAGTTATCAAGGGTGGTCAGTTCAAACTGTTCTACAGCACTCTCCTTGGCAACACCTCTCAGCAGTATATGTTCATCCTCGAAGATGTTGCTAAGTCTAACCCCGCAGGCCTTACCAAGTCGGACAACCACGAATATATCTTCGCTCGTCGCTACAACGACACCGACTGCCGCCAGGGTAAGAACCTCACCGTTGAGTGTCTGAACAATGCTCAGGTAATCTCTCGCAAGATGGCTCAGATGTATCTTTGCTCCGACGGTCTGCCTATCGACAAGTCGTCGAAATTCCAGGGCTACGATAAGATGAACTCTGAATGGCAGAACCGCGACAACCGTATGCGCTACAGCATGTCGATGCCCGGCGATACCTTCTACAACGGTACATCTTCAACCGCTCGTGTAAACTGGGACGACAGCGATGTAGGCTCTGTATTCACCCCGACCTCCAGCTCTCGCTACTTCGCGCACAAATGGGCTTGCGAACGCCAGGTAACCTCTACCTACGAATCTTACGACTTCCCCATCATCCGTTATGCTGAAGTTCTGCTGAACTATGCTGAAGCCCTCTTCGAACGTGATGGTAAAATCTCCGATGATGATCTGAATATCTCGCTGAACCTTACCCGCCAACGCGTAAACACCGAAATGCCCGCGCTGACAAACGCTTTTGTTTCAGCTAACGGTCTGGATATGCGTACCGAAATCCGCCGCGAGCGCACTGTTGAATTCTTCAACGAAGGTTTCCGTCGCGACGACCTCTGCCGCTGGAAGACTGCTGAAACCGAAATGTCAGGACGTTTCCTCGGTGTGAAGTGGGTAGGTGAATTCCTCACAAAGGGTGGCTCACTCGGCTACTCGCTCGACGAAGATGAATGTATCATCTACGAAGATGGTCGCACCTTTACAGAGAAGAATTATCTCTATCCCCTCCCCTCCGAACAGCTGCAGCTCAATCCTAATTTGGGCCAGAACCCCGGTTGGTAACCTTTCAATCTCGATGAAATCATGAATAAGATATTAAAAGCAAGCACGCTCTGCTTAGGGTTGTTCTCCGCAAGTGTAGCCTTGGTTAGCTGTGATAATGAAAAGATCTACACTACCGACTACGAGCTGGTTCACCCTGTAGATGAAATCGTATTCCTCTGTGGCGAAGGGGAAGAATACCCGATGGCTATCGGTTCTACATATCAGCTCGAATGGACCGTTGGTCCCGAGGATGCCGATGATAAGACTATCGTGTTCAAATCGTCTGACGAATCTATCGCCACTGTTACCGAAGATGGTCTGATTAAGGCCGTAGGTCTTGGCGATGCTACCATCACCGCCACTCCTCCTATCGGATTCGGCGCAACAGCAACTCTGTTGGTTCACGTTAAGGAAAGCGTAGTGCTGACCAGCGCTATCGAAGTTGCTCCCGAAGTTGAAAATGAAGATTACTATTATGAATCAGACGTTGTTCAACTCGTAGCAAATATTCTCCCCGCTGACCACGATTATAACTATCTTACTTGGTCGACTTCGGATGCTTCTAAAGCTACCGTTAATGAAGATGGCCTCGTAACTCTCGTCAGCGAAGGCGACGTTACCATCACCGCTTCTGCAACCGACGGTTCAGGCGTTAAGGGAACATGGTCAACCCATGTTTACAAGATGGTTAACGTTGAAAGCCTCACAATTGCGCCTCTCAGCGGCGAAGTTTGTATCGACCGCGGTGCGTTCAACCTCGATGTTACCTACCTCCCCGCAGGTGCTACGTCAGGTTCGGTTGTTTGGACTTCATCTAACGAAGAAGTTGCTACCGTAGAACGTGGAAAGGTTACTCCTAAGGGCTTCGGTACATGTACGATTATCGGTACCGCTCCTTCCGGCTCGAATGCTTCAGTTCAGGTAACTGTTGCTAATGGCTGGCGTATCTGGGACGTTGATAACAACTGGGGTAGCTTCTGGGCATCA
Organism: uncultured Alistipes sp.; assembly: GCA_964556875.1. Lineage (GTDB taxonomy): Bacteria > Bacteroidota > Bacteroidia > Bacteroidales > Muribaculaceae > UBA7173. The sequence continues at coordinate 4,215 of CAZKYD010000114.1, read as the reverse complement.
GGTTCAGGCTGCGGCAACTCTAAGAATGAGGATCGTCCGGGCTACTATCGTATCACCTTCCCCGCAACTACCGGTAAATATCGTGCCGACTTTAGCTGGCAGGGCGTTAGCGCCAATACTCCCGTCTACATGAATGTTTCTGAATACCCGATTCTGGCAATGCGCATCGACCACCTCTCTAACAAGGGCGCAGATCTGAAACTTGGTACTCATGGTAACATCAAGTTCGACGCCGTAGATGTTAACTCAGGCACAAACGTTGGTTCGCCCAACCCCTCAACCATTGTACTGTCTGACGGTTCTTACCTGTTCTACTATGGCACACTCGCCGATAAGTATCCCGACGGAGCTATCGCATGGCGTGTATTTGGCTTCAAGGTTGCCGACTGGTTGAACGATGCTATCGATGCTAACGAGCCTTACTACGATATCAAGTGGGTTCGCACCTTCAAATCACTTGCTGATGCTGAAGCATTTGCTAACTCTGAAATTGCAGCAGGCGAATAATTGTAATACAAAAACTCCGGGCGTTGACGCCCGCGCCGATGCCCGGAGTCTTTAATCCACTGAAAACGAATTTCACCAATGAAAACTTTCAAAATATTGAATCTCGCATACCTCGGCGCTACAGCGTTGCTGTCGGTTGGCGCTACTTCGTGTAACGAGATTCCCGACCCCGCCACTGTTGATATCTCCTCTTGGACTAAGCCGGCGGATACTTACGAATATAAGACCTATACTCTTAACCATCCCTGTTTGCTCCACTCTCAGAGCGATATCGATTATGTAAAGGCTCACCTTTCTCAGTCGCCCTGGAAAGAGGCTTATGAGCAGCTTTGCGCTACCGACTATGCCAAGCCTACATATCAGATGCATACTCCTCGCGAATATGTAGCTCGTCTGGATGCTACAAACTGGGAAGACGGCGGTGGCCGTTGGTCGCAGTATGGCGTTGAGGACTGCTGGTATTCCGGCGTTCAGAACTCGTACCTCTGGCTCGCTGCCGACGGCGATGCTGCTTATCAGAATGCCATCCGCTACGTGCTTGAAGGTAATACACAGTGCGCCGAAAAGGCTCGCGAAATTCTCGTTGAATGGGCAAAGGTGAACAAGGGTGTTATCTACGGTAGAAAAGGTACACTTAACGGCACCGTTATCGACTCTAACGAATACCTGATTCTGATCAATATCCATCATATCGCTAACGCGGTAGAACTTATCCGCAACTACAACGGTTTCGATAAGACTGAAGATTTCCAGACCGTTTGCAACTGGCTGAAGAACTACTGGCGTCCGCTGGCTGAAACCCTGCTGACAAATATCCAGGGGGGACGTCACTACTGGCTGAACTGGTCGCTCGCTGCTATGACCGCTGAAATTTCGATTGGTGCGGTTTGCGATGACCAGGATATTATCAACTATGCTATCCGCGAATTCTACGAAGGTGACCATCCCGGCAACCTCGTTCTGCTCGGTGCTCCTTATCTCTATGACGACCCCGATAGCAGCGAAAAAATCGCTCAGGGTAATGAGGCTGGCCGTGACCAAGGTCACAACACACTCTGCGCAGCTCTGCTCGGTGCTTTCTGCCAGATGGGTCTGAATATCGGTGAAGACCTCTTCGCAGCCAACGATTATCGCGCCGTTGCGATGGCTGAATATGTTGCTAAATACAACGTTTCGAAGGATGCCGCAAAGACCACCTTCCTACATGGCACAACAACTCTTCCCTTCACCACTTACACCTATGGCGATGCCGGCACAATGGACCATATCTCCGACAGCGGTCGTGGTGAATTCCGTCCCTGCTGGGACCTTTGGGTAGGCTACTGCCGTGACCATGGTATTTCTTGCATCTATTCTTCGGAATTTGCAGAGCAGAAGCGCCCCGATGGCGGTGTTGGCTACTACGGCTCAAATTCAGGCGGTTTCGACCAGATCGGTTATACTACACTGATGCACTATCGCCCCGCTGAATAATTTTTTGTAGTTTTTTCTTATAACTTTTACGGATGATTGAGTAATCAAGCTCAGTCATCCGTATTTGTGTATATAAATTATCCTCATGAAAAGACTACTTTCACTTGTCGGTTGCGCTATGTCGTTGGGAATGTTTCTCAATGGCGAGGCAACTCTTACAGGTCTACATACTTCAGCAGATATAGAATATGTCCGTCAGCAACTCTCGGCGGGCAATTCCCCTTGGAGCGAGGCTCTGACTCGTCTGGAGTCGAGCAATTATGCCAAAGTTACTTACACGGCTTCGCCGGTTGAATATCTGGCGCGTCTGGATGCCAATAACTGGAAGGAGCTTAACTGGCGCTGGGAAAATGCCGGAATCGCCGACCTCTGGTATGACGGTATCTATGTAAACTATACAAATCTGATGCGCGATGCTGCCGCTGCTTATCAGCTGGCGCTCCGTTATCAGATTTCGCAGGATAAGCAGTATGCCGACGCTGCCAAGAAGATTCTTACGGATTGGGCGTCGACCAACAAGGGGCTTCTTCGCAACTCTGCCGGTGAACTTATCGACCCGAATGAATTCTTGATTCTTATCCAGGCTCATCAGCTTGCCGCTGCTGCCCAACTGCTTCGCAATAGCGACGATTGGCAGTCGACCGATGATTTCGCTAAGGTTTGCACATGGCTGAAGTCTACGTTCTACGTTCCGGCATCGGATTTCCTCATTCGTCATAATAATACCACCGACCATTATTGGCTCAACTGGGACTTGGCGTGTATGAATGCCATCCTCTCTATCGGTATCGTTTCCGACGATGCTGCGATGCAAGCCGAAGCTATCGACTATTTCAAGTCGGGCAACGGCGTGGGTAACATCGCCAAGGCTGTGCCTTACGTTTATGACGACCCAGACGGCACCGGCGAAAAGCTCGGCCAGTGTAACGAATCGGGCCGTGACCAAGGTCATGCAACTCTCTGCGCTTCTCTGCTTGGCACTTTCTGCCAGATGGCAAATGGAATAGGGGAGGACCTCTTTGCTTACGATAACTATCGCGCCGTTGCGATGGCTGAATATATCGCGAAATACAACGTTAAGGATGGCGACGCGTTCAAGTATGACGCTTCGTCGCTTCCTTTCACTTCATATTACTATTGCAGCCAGCAGATGGATGCCATTTCAGATAATAGCCGCGGCACGGTTCGCCCCGGTTGGGATATCTGGGTTGGCTACTGCAATAAGAACGGCCTCCCTTGCAAATACGCCAACGAGATGGCTGCCAACGATCGTCCCGATGCCGGTGGTGGCTCCTATGGCTCCAACTCCGGAGGCTTCGACCAGCTCGGATTCTCCACACTGATGGCTTATCGTGCAGTTGTTCCCGCAGTTTGGAATGTAACTACCGAAACCGAATATGCCTCACTGGTTGATGCGTGGGGTAGTGCTGCCGAAAGTGATGAAATTTTGGTGTACAAAGACCAAAAGCTTTCCGACCGTCTGGTAGCCGGAAAGGCGCTGACAGTAGCCGGAAATAATGAGGACGTTACGGTTACGCGCTCCGCCGCTAATAAGATTATTTTTCTCGCTAATGCAGCAAATAAGACCCTCACTCTTACCGATCTCACCCTCGACGGTGCTAACGGAAACTCTTCGGTAGTGTTTATTGAGGCGAGTGGTAATGGCTCGGTCGCGTTGAATAATGTAACAGTGCAGAACGCTAAGATTACCGGCAACAACGGTTTTATTTATGCCAAATCCAATGGCAAAGTGGCCATCAACGGTCTGAAAGCCGTCGATTGCACAGTTGATGAAGGCCGCGGAGTTGTTCGTATCGGAAATTCTAACTCAACCATCTCCGGCGATGTTGATGCCTCGATATTTCTCGACGGCACAAACTATATCACCGTCTCCGGCGATTTAACCAACGATACGCCGATCGCGCTGTATATCGATTCGCAGACCGAAGGCGCTGTTATCGTAAAGGGTTGCAGCGATACATCGAAGTTTACGCTTAACAACTCCAACTATGTGCTGACAGCGAGCAATGGCAACTTGGTGCTGAAAACCCCTACTGCCGCTCAACTCGGCATTGTTGCGTCCGACTTGGCTGATGCCCCGGTTGAATATTTCAACCTTCAAGGCCTCCGCATCGACAACCCTACCAACGGCATCTTTATCCGCCGCCAAGGTAGCTCCGTCGCCAAAGTCACCCTCTAATCCCCCGACACTAATCAATCTAACTAAATAACCTA
>CAZKYD010000113.1:0-7845 GCA_964556875.1 uncultured Alistipes sp. | reverse complement strand
GCCCCACCGCTGAAGAACTTGCTGACTTTACCCCCGACTTCGTTGTAATGAACGCCTCTAAGGCTAAGGTTGAAAACTGGAAGGAACTCGGCCTCAACTCCGAAACTTGCGTTGCCTTCAACCTCACCCAGAAGATGCAGGTTATCATCAACACATGGTACGGCGGCGAAATGAAGAAGGGTATGTTCTCTATCATGAACTACTACCTGCCCCTGCGCGGCATGGCTTCTATGCACTGCTCTGCTAACACCGACATGAAGGGCGAAAACACCGCTATCTTCTTCGGTCTGTCTGGTACAGGTAAGACTACCCTTTCTACCGACCCCAAGCGTCTGCTCATCGGCGACGACGAACACGGCTGGGACGACAACGGCGTCTTCAACTACGAAGGTGGTTGCTACGCTAAGGTTATCAACCTCGACAAGGACAGCGAACCCGACATCTACAACGCTATCCGTCGCAACGCTCTCTTGGAGAACGTTACCGTTGACGCTAACGGCAAGATCGACTTCGCTGACAAGTCAGTTACCGAAAACACCCGTGTTTCTTACCCCATCGAGCACATCGAAAAGATCGCTCCGGGTAGCCACGGCCCCGCTGCCAAGAACGTTATCTTCCTGTCAGCTGACGCATTCGGCGTACTGCCCCCCGTTTCTATCCTGACTCCCGAGCAGACCAAGTACTACTTCCTCTCTGGTTTCACCTCGAAGCTGGCCGGTACAGAACGCGGTATCACTGAACCCACCCCCACCTTCTCTGCTTGCTTCGGTGCAGCCTTCCTGTCGCTCCACCCCACCAAGTACGCTGAAGAACTCGTTAAGAAGATGGAGAAATCCGGCGCTAAGGCTTACCTGGTTAACACAGGTTGGAACGGTACCGGCAAGCGTATCTCTATCCGCGACACCCGTGGTATCATCGACGCTATCCTCGATGGCTCAATCCTGAGCGCTCCCACCAAGCAGATCCCCGTATTCGACTTCACAGTTCCTACCGCTCTGCCCGGTGTAGATCCCGCCATCCTCGATCCTCGCGACACTTACGCTGACGCAGCTGAATGGAACACCAAGGCTACCAAGCTCGCTGAAATGTTCATCAACAACTTCAAGAAGTTCGAGAACAACGAAGCAGGTAAGGCTCTCGTAGCTGCAGGTCCCCAGCTCTAATCAAGCGAAAATCAGGGTTAAGCCCTAAAGCTTAACTCTAAAAACATAGAAAGAGACTGTGTCAACGATTCCGACACAGTCTCTTTTTGTGTATGTCGCTAAATTTACGTAACTTTGCACTCGGTAAAAAGATTTAGTTTTTATAGTCAGAACATACTGTTATGAGTTTCTTTGATGTCGACATCCTGTGTCCCGGAAACACCTCACTGGCTGCCACACTGATGCTCTTGTCGTTTGTAATAGCGGCGGGTATCTTTATCGGCAAACTGAAGGTTGGCGGGATTTCGCTGGGTGTCACTTTTGTTTTGTTCGTGGGCATCTTGATGGGCCATTTTGGCTATACAGTAGACCCCGAAGTTTTGAAATTTGTCCGAGAATTCGGCCTGATTCTGTTTATCTTCGCTATCGGTTTGCAAGTAGGTCCGGCGTTCTTCTCATCCTTTAAGGAGGGTGGTATTCGTCTGAACATGCTGGCCGTGCTCGGAATCGTGCTGAATGTAGTGATTACGGTCGCTATTTTTTACCTCGATGGGAACACCGATATGACGGTTCTCGTCGGCGTAATGTCGGGTGCTGTGACCAACACACCGGGACTTGCTGCCGCACAGCAAGCATTAAGCGGAACGCCGGAAGCCATTTCCGACGCAGTCAACACTATGTCAATGGGTTATGCTGCTGCATACCCTCTTGGTGTGCTCGGTATTATCGGCTCAATGTTGCTGGTTAAGGTAATCTTCCGTGTGAAAGTCGACGATGAAATCAAGCAACTCGACGCTGAAGCTGAAGATGCAACTTCAAAACCTTATTTAGCATCAATCTCTGTAACTAATTCTCTTATCAATGGTAAGACCTTAGTTCAGCTCCATCAGATTATTCATACCGAATTTGTGGTTTCTCGACTGATGCAGCAGGATGGTGAAATTATCATCCCGAAGTCAACAACTCAGATTCGTGTCGGAGATAAACTCTATGTAGTAATGTCGGCTAACGACCTCGAAGCCTTCACCAGTGTTGTCGGTCCGTCGGTAGAGATGGGCGACGAGCAGTGGGAAGAAGTTTCGCCTGCTTCGGTTGTCAGCCGTCGTATTGTAATTACTCGTAGCGAATATAACGGCAAGTCGCTCGGCGATTTGCGTCTGCATAAAGGTTATAACCTTAACTGCACCCGTGTAAACCGTGCCGGTGTCGACCTGTTGGCAACTCCCGGTTTGCGCCTGCAGATGGGCGACCGCATCACCGTTGTAGGTGATCTTAACGACATCGACCGCCTGGCAGCTAAGCTTGGTAACTCGATGAAGCGCCTTAACCACCCGAACCTGATCACCATCTTCGTTGGTATTCTGTTTGGTATTATCGTTGGTTCGATCAATGTAGGTTTCGGTATGAAGTTAGGATTGGCCGGCGGACCGTTGGTTGTAGCTATCTTCTTGAGTAAATTCGGTTATAAGTTCAAGCTTGTAACTTACACCTCTTCGTCGGCATCGTTGATGCTTCGCGAGCTTGGTATCTGTATGTTCCTTGCGGCTGTCGGTATCGGTGCCGGTGGCAACTTCGCAGCAACAGTATTTAATTCTACCGGTATGCAGTGGGTTATCTGGGGCTTCCTGGTAACATTTATTCCGCTGATGGTAGTTGGCTGTATCGCTCGTGGTGTATTCAAGATTAACTATCTGACTATCATGGGTATGATGTCGGGTGGTTATACCGATCCTCCAGCCTTGGCTTACGCTAACAATTCATCCGGCTCGGATGCGCCTGCTGTAGCATATTCAACGGTATATCCTTTGACAATGTTCCTGCGAGTGGTAGCAGCCCAAGTCTTGATCCTCTGCTTCGCCTAACCTCCAATAGAATCTATAAACCTGTGGAACCTGATGTGAGCAACGACTCACTCAGATTCCACAGATTCTGATTAAATCCCTTGTTAAAAGGATGAATGAGTTTCTTGCGATATTGAAGCGGTTTGTGCCGCCTTATAAGAAGTATTTGGCACTGAATGTTTTCTTCAACATTCTGTCGGCCTTCCTTACGCTGTTTTCTTTCGCCGTAATTATCCCTATTTTGGAGATGCTCTTTAAGGTGAAAGAGGCTACTTACGTCTTTATGCCGATGGGTAGCGGCTCGCTTAAGGATGTCGTTATAAATAACTTCTATTATTACACTCAGGTTGCGATCGAGCTTTATGGCCAGTCGCTGACCTTGGCCATGCTTGCCGCCTTATTGGTATTAATGACCGCGCTGAAAACCGGTGTGACTTTCCTAGCTTCATATTTTGTAATTCCGATGCGTAGCGGTATCGTTCGCGATATTCGTAACTACGTGTTCGATAAAATGGTAGTTCTCCCCATCTCATTCTTCACTCAGGAGCGCAAAGGCGACGTAATGGCGCGTATGACCGGCGACGTTGGTGAGATTGAAAACTCAATCATGGCATCGCTCGACATGATGTTTAAGAACCCGATTATGATTATCGTCTGCTTGGTGATGATGATTGTAATCTCTTGGCAGCTTACGATCTTTGTGCTGATCCTCTTGCCCTTGGCCGGACTGGTGATGGGTAAGGTTGGTAAACGCCTGAAACGCCAATCCCTTGAGCAGCAGAGCCAGTGGGGACTTCTAATGTCAAATATCGAAGAATGTCTCGGCGGTCTGCGTATCATCAAGGCTTTCAATGCCGAAAATAAGGTTAAGGTTCGCTTCCACAAAGAGAACCATGTGTTCTATCGCTTATCCAATAAGATCGCACGTCGTCAGAGCTTGGCGCATCCTATGAGTGAATTCTTAGGAACGGTTGCCATTGCTATCGTACTATGGTTTGGCGGTGCACTGATTCTTTCCGGTGTATCATCGATGAATGCCGCCTCGTTCATCTACTATATGGTAATCTTCTATTCGATTATCAATCCAGCAAAAGAACTTTCGAAGGCGATGTACTCTATCCAGAAAGGCTTGGCCTCAATGGATCGTGTAGATAAGATTCTGAATGCTCAAAACCCGATTCAAGACCCAGAAAATCCGAAAACTATCGGCAAACTTAAGGGGGATATCTGCTATAACAACGTAACTTTCAGCTACGGCACTAACGAGGTTATTCATGATGTTAGCCTTGAGATTCCGGCGGGAGCTACCGTTGCGTTGGTTGGGCAGTCGGGTTCCGGAAAATCAACCATGGCAGATTTGCTGCCTCGATTCTATGATGTAAATGCCGGGCAGATTACGATCGACGGTATCGACATCCGCGACATGAAGGTCCACGATCTTCGCTCCCTGATGGGAAATGTCAATCAGGAGGCAATCCTGTTCAACGACTCATTCTTTAATAACATTACCTTCGGCGTTGAAGGAGCTACGCTCGAAGATGTCAGAGCCGCTGCGCGAGTAGCGAATGCTGACGAATTTATTATGTCGACCGAAGAGGGGTATGACACGAATATCGGCGACCGCGGTTGCCGCTTATCCGGAGGTCAGCGTCAGCGCGTTTCTATTGCCCGCGCTATCCTGAAGAACCCTCCCGTACTGATTCTCGATGAGGCTACCTCTGCGTTAGACTCTGAGAGCGAAAAACTCGTTCAGGAGGCTCTCGAACGCTTGATGAAAGGGCGCACAACGCTCGTTATCGCTCACCGCTTATCTACTATCCGTAATGCTGACCTTATCTGCGTTATGCATGAAGGTAAAATAGTAGAGCGAGGAACTCATGAAGAACTCCTCGCCCTTAAGGGTTATTACAGCCACTTGGTTGATATGCAGAAATTCTAATTTCTGATTCATTGGCCCTTATATCAAGCCGTTAATTAGCTTAATACAAGTCTACTTGAATTCGTTAATCTTCTGAACAAGAAGAGCAATCTGTTGCACCCCTACGGTGCGCCATACGATTTCGCCATCTTTGAAAAGAAGCAGTGAGGGGACCGACTGGATGCGATAGCGCGCAGCTAATTCCGGATTTTGGTCAATGTCTATTTTAACGATTGTAGCGTCGTCGCCTACTTCGGCCTTTACTTGCTGCAGGATAGGCGCTTGCATTTTGCAAGGGCCGCACCAGCTGGCAAAAAAGTCGACCAATGTAGGCTTTGATGATTTAATAATTTCGTGAAAATTATTCATGGCGGTTTATCTTTTATATTAAAACGACTCCTGTTGTCAAATTGTTCAATTTTAGGAGAAAGAAGGTAAGTTGTCTAATGCGATTTTAAGTTATCTAACGGGAAATTCGGCTATCTACCTGAGTAGAGCATACCAACGCCCAGCAATCGATCGTAGCGTTCGCCGGGAGCGCGGTAGTAAACCCTTACGAGGTATTCGTTGACAGTTTCGTAATGATTACCCTCAATGGGCATTGTCGACGCGAATTTGGGGTTATATTTGTCGACAACGAGATATTGATAATTGTAAGCGCCCTGTTTGAGCTTCAGAAGCTTTTCGTATCGGCCGGTTGCCAGGTTATATTCCATTCGAGAGTTGTCGTTGAATTTGCGCAACATGAAGTCGCCGTCGAGATATACATCTGCATCGGGGATTTCAAGCATATCCAGCGAGAAGAATACGAAAGTATAGTCAGCCTCGATGTCTGAGTCATCGGCGTTATACTCGCGGATAAAATAGCGGCCATGTTGAGTGCTGTCGTATTGATAAGCTTTATGTGCGCGTGGTCGATCGAGGTTCAGAATATGATGGTAGAACGGAGGATGATATTCGATATGGTCTTCTCCCATGCCGGGATATAAGTTGTTGATACTTTCAAAACGGTGATATTCATTCCCGGCTGGGAAAATTAGTGCCGGAATATGCTCATAAATCACGCGTGAGCTCATCAAACGGGTCGGATGGGATAACAGTACCTCGTTGTCTTGTCGGCCGTTCTGGGAGATGTAAACGCGCAGGTCGGTGTTGACGTCGCGGATGCTGGTGTTGTTAGTGTTGATTTCGAGAGAGAGCTGCTGATTAGCGTCGTTATAGTCGATATCGGTGCGAGAGGTTACGCTGCCGCTGATGTTAACTGCCGATTCCTCTACCATAAAGCGGGCTTGTAGCAGTATATTGTCGGGGTCGTTCTCCGGATAGACTTTTAGTAGATAGTTGCCGGAGAGGTTGAATTGATAGTCGTTGTTGGGTAGGGTGATGGAGTAGTGGACATAATGCGTTACAGTAGCGCGTGAAAATGCGTAATTTTCAATGTCGCCATAGTTGAAGCCGTCAAAAACTTCGGCGTCGACAAGTTCGCTTGGGGTCCAATCGGCGTTGCAAAGCTCGATAGAGTAGCGTAGGTATTGGCGTTCGTCGCCCATTTGGTCGAAGCCGATAGTCAGGCTGTCGCTGCTGCCGAGCGTCAGAATTGGTGGCGCAAGGCGGTTTCCCTCCATTTCTATTGTGAGGGAACGGATATCCGAATCGAAGATTGCGGTAGATGTGTCGCGCGCAATCATCATTAACGGAAGTAGTATAAACGTTAGCAGAAGCTGCCTTTTCATTGATGGATGGAGTTTTAGTAGAGAGGATTAGAGGGTGATGGAGTTTACCAGTTGATAGGTGAGAGGCCGTGGGAGGCTAAATAGGCATTTGCACGCGAGAAGTGGTGGTTGCCGAAGAAGCCTCGGTGGGCTGAGAGTGGAGAGGGGTGAGGTGATGTTAGAATCAAATGGCGAGATGGGTCGATGAGGGCGGATTTGCGAATTGCGTAGCTCCCCCAGAGGATAAATACGAGGTGCTCGCGGTTGCGAGATAGTCGGCGGATTACTTCGTCGGTGAATTCTTCCCATCCGTGACCTTGATGCGAACCTGCCATGTTGGCTTGAACGGTGAGGGTTGCGTTGAGAAGCAGTACGCCCTGGCGTGCCCAGCGCTGAAGGTCGCCGTTAGGGGGTATGGGGGCTCCGGTGTCGGCGTTAATCTCTTTGAAGATATTAATGAGCGATGGGGGAATCCTTACGTCGGGATTTACTGAGAAGCAAAGCCCATTGGCTTGGCCGGGGCCGTGATAGGGGTCTTGGCCGAGAATCACAACTTTTACTTGGTCGAAGGGGCAATTGTCGAAGGCGGCAAAGATTTTGCTTGCAGGGGGATAAACCTCATGCGTGGCATATTGCTCGCGGACGAAACGCGCGGTTTCGGCAAATTGCGGCGAATCGAAGATGTCAGCAAGCTGCGCCTGCCATGATGGTGTAATTCTAACGGTCACGGTTGTTTTTGTTGTTAGATTAAAAAGAGGCATAAGAGTTTAAAGCTCTTATGCCTCTCTTAAAGCTCTTTATTTATTCAGATTTGGAAGCTTATTTTTCAACGATGGTTACGCAACGGTCAAGTGTCAGGCACTTTTCACCGAGGTCAACGCGGTTGCCATTGTTAGTTGTAGCTTCGAGCTGAGATTCAGCAACGCCGTAGCGAACGAGCTGCTTCTTAACACCGTTTACACGGTTTTGACGCAGACGAACGTTGATAGCATCGTTACCGGTGTAGTTATCAGCCCAACCTGTAAGAACGTAAGTCTTGTCAGTGTTGTCGTTCATTACGTTAGCAACAGACTGAAGAACTTTCTTGTCAACAGAGGTAAGGGTAGAAACGTTGCAGGGGTAGTAGATAGTTGCCAGGGGAGCAGCTTCTGCCTTTTCAACAACCTTTTCAACGGGGCGGTTGAGGCAAGCGCGGAGCTGGTTCTCGAGGTCAGCAATCTTAGCGTCAGCTT
>CAZKYD010000112.1:0-7891 GCA_964556875.1 uncultured Alistipes sp. | reverse complement strand
GTTCTGGTGGTGGATGATAACGCCGACTTGCGTACGTTTGTAAACGAAGAGTTGTCGGCCGAGTATCATGTTATCACGGCTGCCGATGGCAAAGCTGCACTTGATATTCTTGAAAATCATGTGCCGGATATCGTCGTTACGGACATCATGATGCCGGGCATCGACGGTATCGAATTGTGCCGTAGGATGAAGGCCAATAGTGAATGGGCGGGTATCCCGATTGTGGTTCTGACGGCCAAACAGGATGTGCAGGCGAAAGTGGAAGGGTTGACCATCGGTGCGGATGATTATATCACCAAGCCATTCAATTGTGACATTTTGAAACTGCGCATCAATAAGCTGCTCTCACTGAGTCGCAAGGGTGGACGTCGACAGCTAATTGAACCGGAACCCTCGCATGTGAAAGTGACATCTGTCGACGAAAAACTGATCGAATCGGCAGTGAAGTATGTAGAAGAGAATATGGCAAGTCCGGATTTGTCGGTAGAGGAGATGAGTCGTCATCTCGGAATGAGCCGAGTTCATCTTTACAAACGTATCCGTCAGATTACCGGAATGACCCCGATTGAGTTTATCCGAATCATGCGACTGAAACGTGCGGCTCAGCTCTTGCGCGAGAGTCAGCGCAATGTGTCGGAAATCGCCTATGCCGTAGGGTTTAACAATCCGAAGTATTTCAGCAAATACTTCAAAGATGAGTTTGGAGTGTTACCATCGGTATATCAAGAGAATGAGGGTAAATAAAATAATGATATAACATTTCAATCCAAGCAATGAAACATTTTATACCATAGCTATACAATGTTTTATGCCTGATTATTAACATAAAACGAAAGTTAGATTTCGGTGAATCAGTAACTTTGTGCTACTAACCTATCCATGATTTAGCACTGCATATTCATGAAAATCCGAAATCTAATTATTGCCATGCTTCCGACAATGCTTGCAGCTAACAGTGCATTTGCGTTGCAGAAGTATACCAATACCGAAAATGGAGTTATCGTAAATCTCCAAGGGAAATCCAAGGATGGTGCTTCAAAAGTACGCTTACAGGTCCTTGGTGACAAATTAATTCGAGTATCGGCAACTGCCGACAACGATTTTGCGCCGGATGCAAGTTTGGCTGTCCTGCCGCAAAAAGCTAAAACCCCATTCACCGTTACAGACTCGAAGACCGGCGTAACCGTTACTACTCCGTCGGTCAAGGCCGTTGTTGAATATAAGACCGGCCGCGTTTCGTTCTACGATTTGAAGGGTAATGAAATTCTCGCTGAAGAGGAGAACGGACGCACATTCACCCCGATTACCGTTGAAGGCACATCGGCCTACACCGTTCAGCAGCGTTTCGAATCGCTTGATGACAATGAAGGTATTTATGGCCTTGGCCAGCATCAGGCTGATGAATTTAACTACAAAGGTAAAAACGAAGACCTTTTCCAGTACAACACTAAAGTTTCGGTGCCGTTCGTGGTTTCGACCCGCAACTATGGTATTCTCTGGGATAGCTACTCCTACTGCCGTTGGGGCTCACCCGACGATTATCTGCAGATGGGAGAGGCTTTCAAACTTTATGATAAAGATGGCAAGGAAGGTGCTCTGACCGGCACCTATCAGCCGGCTGAGGGTAAAACCCTTGTTCGTCGCGAGCCTAACCTCTATTTTGAGCATCTGCTTCGCGAAGACCTGACTAAGGTTATCAACCTGCCTGAAGGTTTCCAGTTTAATGGCTCGAACGTTACCTACGAAGGTGATATCGTCCCGGATGCAACCGGCGAATATAAATTTATCCTTTACTATTCGGGCTATCAGAAAGTATTTATCAACGACAGCTTGGTAGTGCCGGAACGTTGGCGTACAGCTTGGAACCCCAATAGCTACAAGTTCTCGGTAAATCTCCAGAAAGGCAAACGCACCCATCTCAAGATTGAGTGGATTCCGAACGGCGGTGTAGCTTATTGCGGTCTGCGCACCATGAAACCTGTATCTGCTTCAGAAAGCGCTAAGATGCGTTGGTGGGGCGAAATGCAGGATATGATTGACTACTACTTCGTTTACGGTTCATCAATGGATGACGTAATTTCAGGCTATCGCACCCTGACCGGTAAAGCGCCGATCATGCCTAAGTGGGTGATGGGCTACTGGCAGAGCCGCGAAAAGTATAACACTCGTGGCGAAGTGCTGAACACCCTCGCAGAATTCCGTAAACGTCAGATTCCTATCGACAATATCGTAATTGACTGGCTCCACTGGCCGATTGACAGTTGGGGTAGCCACGAATTTGACCCCGTTCGTTTCCCCGATCCTAAGGGTATGGTCGACAGCATTCATGAGATGAATGGCCGCGTTATGGTTTCTGTATGGCCTAAGTTCTACGTTACAACCGAACATTACAAAGAATTTGATCGTAACGGCTGGATGTATCAGCAGGCCGTTAAGGACAGCATCCGCGACTGGGTAGGCCAGGGTTATCTCGGCTCATTCTACGATGCATATAGCCCCGAAGCTCGTAAGCTGTTCTGGCATCAGATCCAAGATCATTATGTACCCCTAGGTATCGATGCTTGGTGGATGGACGCCAGCGAACCTAACGTGCGCGACTGCGTTGATATTCAATATCGTAAAGATCTCTGCGGCCCGACAGCTCTCGGTCCCTCAGCAAAATATTTCAATGCTTATGCCCTTGTAAACGCTGAAGCTATTTACGATGGTCAGCGCTCAAGCGGAAACGATGCTCGTGTATTTCTCCTTACCCGTTCAGGATTTGCAGGTCTGCAGCGTTACTCAACCGCAACATGGAGCGGTGATATCGCCACCCGTTGGGAAGACCTCCGTGCGCAGATCTCTGCCGGATTGAACTTTGCTATCAGTGGTATTCCTTTCTGGTCGATGGATATCGGTGGCTTCTGTGTAGAAGACCGTTACGTAGCAGCTGAAAAGGAATTTGAAGAAACCGGTGTTGAAAACGCCGATCTTAAAGAATGGCGCGAATTGAACACACGTTGGTATCAGTTTGGTGCTTTTGCTCCGATGTTCCGTGCTCACGGCCAGTGGCCTTTCCGCGAAGTGTTTAACCTCGCTCCTGAAGATCACCCCGCTTATAAGTCAATCGTTTACTATACCAAGCTGCGCTACAGCCTGATGCCTTACATCTATTCATTGGCAGGTATGGTTCACTTTGATGACTACACAATTATGCGTGCCCTCGTATTGGATTATGAATCTGATATGAATGTCCGCAATCTGAAAGACCAGTTTATGTTCGGTCCGGCCTTCATGGTAGCTCCCGTAACCGAATATGGCGCACGTCAGCGCAATGTATATCTCCCCGAAGGAACATGGTATGACTATTATACCGGCAAGACCCTTGCAGGCGGTCAGACCGTAACCGTTGATGCTCCTTACGAACAGGTACCTCTGTTTGTTCGTGGCGGATCAATCGTAACCTTCGGCCCCGATATCCAATGGTGTAACGAAAAGCCCGATGGCGTAATTAATATATATGTATATGCCGGTAAAGATTGCGACTTTACTCTCTACGAAGATGAAGGCGTAAACTATAATTACGAACAGGGTAAATACTCTAAGATTAATCTGCACTGGGACGAAGCGAAATCAACGCTTACCATCGGTAGCCGCGACGGCAGCTACGAAGGTATGCCCGTAAATCGTCAGTTTAATGTTATCAAGGTTGATGCTAAGCATCCAACCACCTTCAATGTAAATACTATCGGCAAGATGGTAGATTACTCCGGAAACGAAATTAAGGTGAATATTTGATAGCTTTTTTATGTTTAGGTTTTCAACAGTAATTGCCGTTGTGTGTCTGTTTTCAGCAGGCACACAATGTGCAATTTCCAAAGACAGTCGGTCGGAAAGTTTTAACGATGGATGGCGCTTTCATCTCGGCGTCGACGGTCGTTATGAACAGACCGATTACAATGATGGAGATTGGCGTCAGCTAACGCTCCCTCACGACTGGGCTATCGAAGGTTCGTTCAGCAAAGATAATCCGTCGGGAACCGGGGGCGGTGCGCTGCCCGGAGGCCTCGGCTGGTATCGTAAAACATTCTCTCTAACTCCCGCATATAAGGATAAAAAGATATATATTGATTTTGATGGCGTTTACATGAACTCTTCAGTTTATGTAAACGGCCATTTTTTAGGTCTTCATCCTTATGGCTATACTTCGTTTAGCTATGATATTACTCCTTACGTCAATTTTAATGGTGAAAACACTATCGCCGTTAAAGTAGACAACGAGAAGCAACCCAATTCGCGTTGGTATTCAGGTTGTGGCATTTATCGCAATGTCTGGCTTAGAGTTATCGACGCTGTCCATGTTGCACAATGGGGTACATATATAACAACTCATGATGTTTCTGCAGAAAGTGCAGGTGTCGACCTGGTTACTACTGTCGAAAATAGCTCCTCGAAAAAAGCAAAATTAAAACTTACAACGCGCTTCTACTCCCCCTCCGGAGCGGAAGTGGCTAATGTTGCATCTGACATTACGGTTGGCGCAAAATCTACAGCCGATTGTAAACAAGCAGCTACGCTTCAGCACCCGGCGTTATGGTCGGTTGACACCCCGAATCTATATCGCGTTGTCAGCGAAGTCTCTTCTAACGGCAAGGTGATTGATACGTATGAGACTACCATCGGTGTGCGTAAGTTCAAATTTGATGCTGCTACAGGGTTCTCCCTCAATGACGTGCCGATGAAAATCAATGGTGTTTGTTTGCACCATGATTTCGGAGCTCTCGGCTCAGCCGTCAACTATCGTGCACTACAACGCCAGTTGCAAATGATGAAAGATATGGGGGCAAATGCCATCCGTACTTCTCATAATCCACCAACGCCCGAACTGCTCGACCTTTGCGACCAGATGGGCTTGATTGTGATGGATGAAGCCTTCGATATGTGGCGTAAGCGTAAAACCACCTACGACTATTCAAACTACTTCGGCGAATGGCATGAACGCGACCTGAAAGATATGCTGCTGCGCGACCGCAATCATCCCTCGATTATGATGTGGAGCATCGGTAACGAAGTGCTGGAGCAATGGTCAGACGCATCTGCCGATACCCTTAGCCTTGAGGAAGCAAATAGAATTTTGAACTTCGGGCATGGCAAGGAGATGTTGGCGCAAGGCGACTCAATGTCGGTCAACTCGCTGCTGACAAAGAAACTAGCCGATTATGTAAGAGAAATCGACCCGACTCGTCCGGTAACAGCCGGATGTAACGAGCCTGATCCGAATAACCATCTCTTTAAGTCAGGTGCACTCGACTTGATTGGCTATAACTATCATGAACAATGGTTCGAGAAAGTGCCGGAAAATTTCCCCGGTAAGCCGTTTATCCTGACCGAGAGCGTTTCGGCGCTGATGACGCGCGGATTTTATCATATGCCGTCAGACAGTGTGGTTATCTGCCCCGATCGATGGGATATCCCTTACTATGATCCCTCATTCTCTTGTTCAGCCTACGATAACTGCCGTACACCTTGGGGGCGTTCTCACGAGAACTCTATCCGCGATGTGCGCAAATATCCCTTCTTGAGCGGCCAGTTTGTTTGGACCGGGTTTGACTATATCGGAGAACCAACTCCCTATGAATGGCCTGCCCATTCATCCTACTTCGGCATTGTTGACCTTGCCGGCTTCCCCAAGGATGTTTATTATATGTATCAGGCGGAATGGCGCGATGATATCGACGTGTTGTATCTCTTCCCCCATTGGAATCATCAGCCGGGTGAAACCGTCGACCTGTGGGTTTACTGCAATCATGCCGATGAAGTTGAGCTGTTCTTAAACGGGAAATCCCTCGGAACAAAAAGCAAAGGTGACGATGATATCCATCTGGTTTGGCGTACAACCTTCGAGCCCGGAGTTGTTGAAGCTGTAAGCAGAAAAGATGGCAAAGAAGTAGCTCGCCGTTCAATTCAAACTGCCGGCGAACCTTATGCAATCCGCTTGACGCCTGATCGTCGTGAAATCACTGCCGACGGTAAGGATTTGAGCTATATCACTGCTGAAGTTGTTGATAAAGACGGCATTGTCTGCCCGTGGGCTGATAATGATATTCTGTTTGAAGTTACCGGCGTCGGCTTTAATGCCGGAGTGGATAATGGCAACCAGATTTCGCTTGAGCCATTTAAGTCAAATTCACGCCGCGCTTTTTACGGAAAAGCGATGCTTATTGTCCAAAATAATGGTAACTTTGGAGAGATTTTCGTAAAAGCATCGTCGAATGGATTAGCTAAGGGAGAAACTACGGTAGTGGCTTCTCAGAATTCTAACAAATAAGGAATAAATTAAGTCTAAATAAAAATGTACCTATTAGGTTTTGATATCGGCAGCTCGTCTGTAAAAGTTGCGCTCGTAGAGGCCAACAGTGGCAAATGTGTTGCTGCCGATTCTTATCCAAAGACTGAGGCTCCAATCAAGGCGCTCCAACTCGGTTGGGCTGAACAGAACCCCGAAAGTTGGTGGTCGTATATCAAGGAAGCAACCGCATCAGTGTTAGCTTCGTCGCGAGTAGCCCCCAAGGATATTCAGGCTATCGGCATCTCATATCAGATGCATGGCTTGGTAATGATCGATAAAAATCGCAAACTCCTGCGTGATGCTATCATTTGGTGTGACTCGCGCGGTGTGCCTTTCGGAGAGAAAGCCTTCAACGAGCTTGGAGGTGACCAATGCCTCTCTCATCTGCTGAACTCTCCCGGCAACTTTACCGCCTCAAAACTGCAATGGGTAAAGCAGAACGAACCGGAACTCTTCGAGAAGATTTATAAGGTAATGCTCCCGGGCGATTATATCGCAATGCGTCTTACCGGTGAAATCTGCACTAACCCCGAAGGGCTCTCAGAGTATATGCTTTGGGACTTCAAAACCGATTCGCTGGCTGATTTTATGCTGGATTACTTCGGCTATGATCGCTCTATCTTCCCCGACGTAAAGACCTCATTCTGCGACCAAGGGCATCTGACAGCTGAAGCTGCTACTGAATTAGGCCTTGCAGAAGGAACACCGGTAACATATCGCGCCGGTGACCAGCCTAACAATGCATTATCGCTGAATGTATTTAACCCCGGCGAAATTGCTTCGACAGCCGGCACCTCCGGAGTTGTTTATGGTATTAATGGAACCGTAGACTATGACCCACGTTCACGTGTCAACAACTTCGCTCATGTCAACCATACGGCCGCTGCGCCCCGCATCGGCGTCATGACCTGTATCAATGGTACAGGAGTACTGAATAGCTGGATTCGCCGAAATGTAGTCAAACCCGGTGTTGGTTATCCCGAAATGAACGATCTGGCTGCCCAAATTCCGGTAGGCTCGGATGGTGTTACCATTCTTCCGTTCGGTAACGGTTCGGAACGTGTACTTGAAAATCAGGAAATCGGCTGCTCGATTCATGGCGTGAACTTTAATGTACATGATAGCCGTCATCTGATTCGTGCCGCTCAAGAGGGTATCGTATTCTCATTCATGTATGGTATTGAAATCATGAAGAGCATTGGCATGACCATCAATAAGATCCATGCCGGACGTGCCAATATGTTCCTATCTCCGATTTTCCGTGATACCCTGGCCTCGGTTTCCGGAGCCACGATTAATCTGTATGACACAGATGGTGCTGTTGGAGCTGCAAAAGGTGCAGGTATCGGTGCCGGTATCTATAAGAATACCGACGAAGCGTTTGCCTCGCTCCGTAAGCTCGACGAAATCCATCCCGCCAACGATCCTACCCCGTATCTCGAGGCGTATGCACGTTGGAAATCATATCTCACAAAAGAACAATAAACTCCTATTAATAACATTACTAAAATGGCAACAAAAGAATATTTCCCCGGCATAGGGAAAATCAAATTCGAAGGTACC
>CAZKYD010000111.1:0-7991 GCA_964556875.1 uncultured Alistipes sp. | reverse complement strand
AACTATATGTTTATCTGGGGTATGGGTGGCGAAAACCTCGATTATGGCGATATGGACAAGGTGTCATACCTCGAAATGCGATAAAACCATGGCAGAAAATAAATATCTATCCGACAATAGAATAGTTGTCACGCTTGACGCCGGCGGCACAAACTTTGTGTTTGGTGCTATGCGTGGGGGCGAATTTATCATCGACCCTATTACCTTACCCGCCAATGCGCAGGACCTGGATCTCTGTTTGGCAACAATGGTAAAGGGTTTCCGCCACGTGTTTGATATGGTTGACGGCAATGTCGCTGCTATCAGCTTTGCTTTCCCCGGCCCTGCCGATTATCCTAACGGAATTATCGGTGGTTTCCTCCCTAATTTCCCATCGTTCCGCGATGGGGTAGCCCTCGGCCCGTTTCTCTCGGAGCAGTTCGGTGTGCCTGTGTTCATCAATAATGATGGCGACCTGTTTGCCTTTGGTGAAGCGCTTTGTGGCGCTCTCCCCGAAATCAATGCCAAACTGGAGGCGCTCGGAAGCAATAAGCGCTACCATAACCTATTGGGCTATACCTTTGGCACCGGCTTTGGTGTGGGTATGGTTGTCAATGATCAGCTGAACCGAGGGGATAACTCCTGCGTTGAGACATTCTGCTTGCGTCATAAGCTTTCACCCGAAAAGATCGTTGAGAGCGGGGTATCCGTTCAGGCAATTCGCCGTTTGTATGGAGAATTTTCTGGTGATTTAAACCATAACTATGAGCCAAAAGAGATAGCCATGATAGCCGACGGCGTGCTCCCAGGTGATTCTGAAGCTGCCAAACGTTCGTTTGCAACATTCGGAGAAGTAGCCGGCGACGCCATGGCAACTGCCGTTACATTGGTTGACGGACTGATTGTTATCGGTGGTGGTATCACCAAGAGCTCCCATCTCATTCTGCCGACATTGCTCGGGGAATTGCGTGGTAAAATCCATCTTTACGACGGCACTGCAATTAATCGTGTACAGATGCAAGTGTTTAACCTTGATAATCCGGAGGAATTTGCTAACTTTGCACATGGCGAAGTTCGTAAGCTGAAAGTTTATGGTTCAGACCGCACCGTTGACTACGATCCGATGAAACGTATCGGAGTTGTTATCTCGAAACTCGGAGCAAGTAAGGCCATCTCTGTTGGTGCGTATGCCTTCGCATTATCGCAGTTAGATAACGCTCGGAAATAGTATCTGACTCGAGATATATAACCTTGAATCAAAGACAAACCTAACTAAATACCAGATAATGAAACATTTCGGTTATAAGCTCCCCCTTGTCGCACTGTTGGCGATGATGTCAGCGTGCGCAGGGGGAGACAATGCTCTGCCATTGACCGATTCCGGGCTCGATCCGGAAAAATTCATCGCTGAATATGATGGCGATTCAACTGCTCTCTATACCCTGAAAAATCAGCAGGGTATGGAAGTGTGTATTACTAATTTCGGTGGCCGAATCGTAAGTATAATGGTGCCGAATCGCCACGGAGAAATGGTGGATGTAGTGCTTGGCTTCGATAGTGTTCAAGCTTACTTCCCTGAGGTTAATGCTACTGACTTCGGTGCTTCGGTCGGCCGATATGCCAACCGTATCAATCAGGGCCGTTTCGTTTTGGATGGTGACACGATTCAACTGCCTCGCAACGACCATGGCCATTGCCTGCATGGCGGCACTGATATGGGCACTAAGGGGTGGCAGTATCGCGTATATAATGCCAACCAGCTGAATGATTCCGTTTTGCAGCTGTCAATCCTCTCGCCCGATGGTGATAATGGATTCCCAGGCACTGTGAATGCTACGGTTACATATACCTTGACCAGTGACAATGCGATTGATATCGCTTATTCGGCAACTACCGATAAGCGCACCATTATCAATATGACGCAACACTCATATTTCAACCTGTCAGGCAACCCTCAGAAACCTATCACGGATGAAATTCTATGTGTGAATGCCGATGGCTTTACGCCGGTCGACAGCACATTTATGACTACCGGCGAGATCCTCCCGGTTGTTAGTACACCGATGGATTTCCGTCAGCCCAAGGCTATCGGTAAAGATATCGCCGCCAACGATGTGCAGCTGCATAATGCTCTCGGTTATGATCATAATTTCGTGCTGAATAGCCAAGGCGATATAACGCAGCGCGCTGTCAGATTGGAGGATGCCGAATCGGGAGTGATATTGGAGATGTGGACTAATGAACCTGGCGTTCAGATTTATACCGGCAATTTCCTTGACGGCACGATTGTCGGCAAGAAAGGTATCATTTATAATAAGCGTGCCGGCGTCTGCTTTGAGTCGCAACATTATCCCGATAGCCCAAATAAACCTCAATGGCCCTCCGTTGTACTCAATCCCGGAGAAACCTACAACAGCCATTGCATCTACAAATTTTCTGTCTTACCTTAAATTCGTTACACAATGCAAATCCTGGATTGGATTGTCATAGCCCTGTTTTTCTTAGCCCTCGTTGGGATTATTGTTTGGGTTATGCGCCAAAAACAAAATAATGCTGCCGACTATTTTCTCGGTGGCAAGGACGCTACATGGATTGCCATCGGTGCATCCATTTTTGCGTCAAATATCGGTTCGGAACATCTTATAGGCTTAGCCGGAGCCGGAGCATCCTCCGGTATGGCGATGGCCCATTGGGAAATTCAGGGCTGGATGATTCTTATACTCGGCTGGGTGTTCGTGCCATTCTATTCTCGTTCAATGGTTTACACGATGCCGGAATTCCTCGAACGTCGATATAATCCGGCTTCGCGCACTATTTTGTCGATGATATCACTGATTAGTTATGTGCTGACAAAGGTCGCTGTAACGGTTTATGCCGGAGGCTTGGTGTTCCAGCAGGTGTTCGGAATCGATACCCTTTGGGGGATTGATTTCTTCTGGATTGCAGCGATCGGATTGGTTATAATAACAGCCCTATATACGATTATCGGTGGTATGAAATCGGTGTTATATACGTCAGTTCTGCAAACCCCGATTTTGCTTCTCGGTTCACTGATTATTCTCGCGCTTGGTCTGAAAGCCTTAGGCGGCTGGGATGAGATGATGAGTGTTTGTAATGGGGTAGTGGTTAACGACTATGGCGATACGATGACAAATCTTATTCGCGATAACCGCGATCCGAATTATCCATGGCTCGGCGCATTGATAGGTTCAGCAATTATCGGCTTTTGGTATTGGTGTACCGACCAGTTTATTGTTCAGCGCGTGCTCTCCGGAAAGAATGAACGTGAAGCGCGCCGCGGAACGATTTTTGGTGCCTACCTCAAGTTGTTGCCGGTATTTCTGTTCCTTATCCCCGGCATGATTGCGTTTGCCTTGGCAAATAAAGGGGTAGTTGTTAACGGCGAAGTCTTCTCCCTCTCAACGCCTGATGCCGCTTTCCCGACCTTGGTTGCCAAACTGCTCCCAGCCGGCGTGAAAGGCCTGATTGTGTGTGGTATTCTTGCCGCATTGATGAGCTCCTTGGCATCGCTGTTTAATTCATCAGCAGCTCTCTTTACTATCGACTTTTATCAACGATTCAAACCGAACACCGATCCAAAGAAACTTGTCAAAATCGGTCAGGCTGCTACGGTAGTAATCGTTATCCTTGGAATCCTTTGGATTCCGATTATGCGCTCCGTTGGTGATGTGCTTTACAACTATCTGCAAGATGTCCAGTCGGTATTGGCTCCCGGTATCGCGGCTGCCTTCCTGTTGGGTATCTGCTGGAAGCGCACAACCGCCAAGGGAGGTATGTGGGGTTTGCTCTCCGGCCTGATTATCGGTCTGACTCGTCTTGGTGCTAAGATTTTCTATAGCAACGCCGGCGAGGTTTCAGACAACCTGTTTAAGTATCTCTTCTATGATCTCAACTGGCTCTTCTTCTGCGGTTGGATGTTCCTCTTCTGTATTATCGTGGTTATCGCTGTCAGCTTCTTTACCAAAGCTCCGCGTCCTGAGCAGATTCAGGGGCTCGTATTCGGCACATCCACTCCCGAGCAACGCCTGGCTACTCGCCAAAGCTGGAACCATTGGGATATTATCCATACGGTGATTATCCTCGGAATTACCGTTGCATTTTACGTATATTTCTGGTAATTATGCTTGAACAACTGAAAGAAGCGGTTTACCGCGCAAACATGGACCTTGTTGCCCACGGGTTGGTAATCTTTACCTGGGGCAATGTCTCCGGCATAGATCGTGAACGAGGTTTGGTAGTAATCAAACCGAGTGGCGTAGACTATGCTACTATGAAACTGACGGATATGGTAGTGGTTGACTTGGCAACCGGTAAGGTTGTAGAAGGAGACCTGCGTCCGTCGTCCGACACACCAACTCATCTTGAACTCTATCGAGCTTTCCCTGAGATTCAGGGAGTAGTGCATACTCATT
The DNA here is from genome assembly GCA_964556875.1 of uncultured Alistipes sp. Lineage (GTDB taxonomy): Bacteria > Bacteroidota > Bacteroidia > Bacteroidales > Muribaculaceae > UBA7173. The sequence goes on along the minus strand of CAZKYD010000111.1, from coordinate 3,579 downwards.
CTACCTATGCCACCGCCTGGGCGCAAGCCGGAAAAGATATCCCGAATATCGGCACCACTCATGCCGACTATTTCCATGATGCAATCCCTTGTACGGCGGATATGACTGCCGAGGAGGTATGTGGCGATTATGAACTGCAGACCGGTAAGGTAATTGTGAAGCGTTTTGAAGGGCTTAATCCGGTGCATACACCCGGTGTGTTGGTCAAAAATCATGGACCGTTTAGCTGGGGAAAATCTCCGGCCGATGCCGTCCATAATGCGGTAGTCATGGAGCAGGTTGCAAAGATGGCGTTTATCGCGTTTTCAGTTAATCCGCAACTGACTATGAACCCTCTGTTGGTTGAAAAGCATTTTAATAGAAAGCATGGGCCGAATGCCTATTACGGCCAAACAAAAAAATAAGAATAGAATAACAAACTCGAAAACACAAGATATTATGAACGGATTCGATCAATATGAAGTGTGGTGGGTAACCGGCGCACAGTTGCTATACGGTGGCGATGCTGTTATCGCTGTTGACGCCCACTCTAAGGAGATGGTTGAGGGGTTGAATAACTCCGGTAATCTGCCTGTTAAGGTTGTCTATAAGGGTACGGCCAACTCATCGAAGGAGGTTGCCGACGTTATGGCTGCTGCCAATAATGACGCTCGTTGCATCGGTGTGATTACATGGATGCACACCTTCTCACCGGCTAAAATGTGGATTCACGGCCTTCAGCAGTTGCGCAAGCCGTTGCTCCACTTCCATACCCAATACAATGCCGAAATTCCTTGGGACACCATGGATATGGACTTCATGAACCTCAATCAGAGCGCTCATGGCGACCGCGAATTTGGCCATATCTGTTCTCGTATGCGTCTTCGCCGTAAGGTTGTAGTTGGTCATTGGACCGACCCTGAAGCACAGAAACATATCGCAGTTTGGCAGCGAGTTGCTGCAGCGTGGGCTGATGCTCAGGATATGCGCATTCTCCGTTTCGGCGACCAGATGAATAATGTTGCCGTAACCGATGGCGACAAGGTTGAGGCAGAAATCCGTCTCGGCTACCATGTTGATTATACCCCCGTTAGCGAGCTGATGGAGCATTATAAACGTGTTGCTGACGCTGACGTTGATGCTTTGGTAGCAACCTACTTCAAGGAGTATGCTCATGAGGCTGCTTTAGAGGATAAATCTACCGAAGCTTATCAGAAAATCTGGAACTCGGCAAAAGCAGAGTTGGCTCTTCGCTCAATTCTGACAGAAAAGGGCGCCAAAGGCTTCACTACCAACTTCGATGACCTTGGCACACAGGATATTGATGATCCTAACTTCGTTGGGTTCGACCAGATTCCGGGCTTGGCTTCTCAGCGCTTAATGGCTGAAGGCTACGGCTTTGGTGCCGAAGGCGACTGGAAATCGGCGGCTCTATACCGCACGGTATGGTTCATGTCGCAAGGACTGCCGAAGGGTTGCTCCTTCCTCGAAGACTACACACTGAATTTCGACGGTAAGAACAGCTCAATCCTTCAAGCCCATATGTTGGAGGTTTGCCCGCTGATTGCAGAGGAGCGTCCGCGTCTGGAAGTTCACTTCCTCGGTATCGGTATTCGCAAGAGCCAAACAGCTCGTTTGGTGTTCACCTCGAAGCCCGACAACGGTGTGACAGCTACAGTTGTAGACCTCGGCAATCGTTTCCGCTTGATTGTAAATGATGTTAAGTGCATCAAGTCGAAATCGCTGCCCAAGCTGCCGGTTGCATCGGCTCTCTGGATTCCGCAACCCGACTTTGAAGTCGGTGCCGGAGCATGGATTCTTGCCGGAGGTACACATCACTCCTGCTTCTCCTACGATCTGACTCCGGAATATTGGGAGGACTATGCCGAAATCGCAGGTATTGAGATGTTGCATATCAATGAATCAACCACCATCGCTAACTTCAAGAACGAGATGCGCTGGAATGAGGTTTATTATATGCTGAATAAATCGCTCTATCTCTAAGACTTAACGTTATGCTCAATGCTAAAAGCATTATAGAAGAGGGTAAGGCCGTACTCGGTATCGAGTTCGGCTCTACCCGCATTAAAGCCGTGCTGATTGATAGTGAGAATCGCCCGATTGCTCAGGGTGCTCACGAATGGGAAAATCAGCGGGTTGATGGCCTTTGGACATATAGTATCGAAGCTATATGGGCAGGGTTACAAGACTGCTATGCCGACTTGTTGCGTGACGTTCAGCGCCAATATGGCGTTGTAATTCGCAATTTAGCAGGCATTGGAGTAAGTGCGATGATGCACGGTTATATGCCGTTTAATGTCTCCGGGGAGATTCTTGTGCCGTTCCGTACATGGCGCAACACTAACACCGGTCGGGCTGCAGCCGCACTATCGGAGCTGTTTGTGTTCAACATTCCGTTACGTTGGAGCATCTCCCATCTTTATCAGGCAATCCTCGATAATGAGCCCCATGTAAAAGATGTTGCATTCCTGACCACTTTGGCCGGCTATATTCATTGGCAGCTGACCGGAGAAAAGGTGCTTGGCGTTGGTGATGCTTCGGGTATGATACCTGTCGACTCGGCTACTCTGAAATACTCCGCTGATATGGTAGCGAAGTTCGATAAGATTCTTGCAGAACAAGGACTTAGCTATCGCCTTGGTGATATTCTTCCGAAGGTGTTAGTGGCAGGCGAAAATGCCGGAACTTTGACTGCTGACGGCGCAAAGCGTCTGGATATTTCCGGAAATCTGCAGGGAGGTGTTCCGTTCTGTCCGCCTGAGGGCGATGCCGGAACCGGTATGGTAGCTACTAATGCAGTTCGTAAGCGCACCGGAAATGTATCTGCCGGTACATCATCATTTTCCATGATTGTATTGGAACGTCAGCTGTCGAAGCCTTATGAGGCTATTGATATGGTAACAACGCCTGATGGTGCACCTGTAGCAATGGTTCATTGTAACAATTGCACATCCGACCTTAATGCTTGGGTTGGACTGTTTAAGGAGTATCAGCAACTGCTTGGCGTGAAGGTCGACGTAAATGAGCTTTATGGACGTCTGTATAATGTGGCGCTAACCGGCGATGCCGATTGTGGCGGGCTGCTATCCTATAATTACTTCTCCGGCGAACCCATCACCGGCATGGAGGAGGGACGTCCGCTGTTTGTCCGTTCATCTACCGACCATTTCAGCTTGGCAAACTTTATGCGCGCTCATTTATATGCTTCGGTTGCGGTGCTGAAAATTGGTAACGACATACTTTTTAATGATGAAAAAGTTGAAGTAGACCGCCTGACCGGTCACGGAGGATTGTTTAAGACACCGGTTGTTGGACAGCGCATTTTGGCTGCCGCTCTGAACACCCCGATTTCGGTTATGGAAACAGCCGGAGAGGGTGGTGCATGGGGTATTGCTCTGTTAGCTTCATTCCTAGTTAATAATCCCGGAGGGCAACAGTTGCCATCATGGCTCGATGAGGCTGTGTTCCGTGGAGCTACCGGCACAGAAATTGCGCCTGTTGCAGAAGATGTTGCAGGCTTCAATAATTACCTAAAAACGTATAATCGTTGTCTGCCAATCGCTCGCACAGCTGTATCCT
>CAZKYD010000110.1:0-8200 GCA_964556875.1 uncultured Alistipes sp. | reverse complement strand
CGAGCAATCCCTCGCCCGCACTCGCCTCCTCCGCCCCGACCTCCTCAAGTAAACCTCGGAGTTTCGGCTTCCGCCTCAACCACCGTCCCCCCTCCTCTCGCCCCCTCTCCAGGCCCTCCTGTGCCCTTGTCCGGTTGCCGAAGCGAAGCGAGGCCTCCACCTCAGTTGCCGGAGCGAGGCTTTTCCCTTTTAGCCAATGCCCCACAAAAAAGCCCCATATCGCTGCATCTCGCAGCGGTATGGGGCTAAACTCTATAAGAGTCACATCACTAAACTCTTATATCTTGTTTTCCAAATTCAGCTTGATTGTGTAAAAACATTACAGTACAATCATTCATCACATTATGTAGTGCATTGCCTTATTAGCGAATAATTTCCTTGTTAACCTTCGTCCCGCGCACTACGATATAAATGCCGGAAGTAGGTTCGGTAACCTTCATGCCCTGAAGGTTGTAGTAAACGGGAGCTACGTTATTGAGATCCTCTGTTACAGCCTCGACACCGCTGGACTGCGCCAGAGTTACCGTCATATTTGCAAAGTCGGCAACGATGCTATACGTACCGGGGGCTACAACCCACGCGTAAGCTGACGAAGCATCCACACCGACAGCAAATTTACGCATCGTTACGGTCTGACCCAGTGAGATTGGAGCATCCGACGTTGCAGCGCCGTAGCGGTCTGAGCCGTTGATAACTTCGTCCCATTCGGTTGTTTCGCCGGTAGTGCCGAGGACGGTTACGAATGAGAAGTATGCGTTATTATTGTCATCGGAAGCAGCAACAAACGTAACACTATTTCCCGTATACTTGTCGCCCGATTTAGTCATTTCAACGCCTACATTGGTCAACCATGAACCTTCTGCCAGGTTACCAATCACGTAGAGCTGATCGGGAGCTACACCCGTACCGGTATCGTCACCTGTACCGCCGCCACCACCTGTGCCACCGGCGTTATAAACACCTTGGTCGCCATTCATATTATAGATGTGGCCAATAGTGCAAACAAAGTCAGATGTCTGGTTGCCGGTGCCGGAGGTGCCGCAGTTAAATACCAATCCGGTAGTACCTTCGGGAACCTCATATTTGTAGATATTATCGCTTACCAATGTCATCTGCGAACCGGGCCATGTAGCATCGGTTGCGCCGCCCCAATAGTGGCAGTAAACCGACGACCAGTTGGAGACAGAGTTGTCGTAGTAAACGTAGTTGCCATCGGTAGTAGTGCTACCGCCGCCACCTGTGCCGCCACCGATATCGGGCATATCGTCGCCGGTGGTCAGGGTTACGGTCATGTTGTTAAAGTCAACCGTTACGTTATACGTACCGGGGGTTACGCTCCAAGCGTAAGCTGAAGAAGCATTAACATAAGCCTCGAAGCACTGCATCGGAGAGGCTGTGCCGACGGTAATCGGAGCATCCAAAGATGTTGCGCCGTAGCGGTCTGAGCCGTTGATAACTTCGTCCCATTCGGTTGTAGCGCCGGTAGTGCCGAGCGCTGTAACGAACGAGAAGTAAGACGTAGCATTTTCTTCATCAGCAGCAACGAGTTCAACGTTCTTGGCGATGAAGTATTTATCATTAGTCTTAGTCAGTTCAACGCCTACGTTAGTCAGCCATGAACCTGCTGCTAAGTTACCCATCAAATAGAGCTTATCGGGGACTGAGCTACCGGTATCGCCTGTACCGCCGCCTCCGCCGGTTGTGCCACCCTGAACTTCAGTCTTGGTCCAAACGCAATAGTTATTGCCTGAAGCCTTGATATCAGAATCGGAATAGCCTGAGGGAGAAGTCATTGCAGAACCAATCTTAACAACAGCCTTGCCGTTCGTACCGGTAATTTCTGCCATGTAGCAATCACGAGAAGACTGCAGCACGGTTACCGCGCTATTATTGTGGATACCTACAGAGTTACGGATATTAATCAGCGTCTGGATTTCCGACTTATACTGCTTGTAGTGGGGCAGGAAGATGCAAGGCGTACCGGGGCTCATCAGGATGAAGGCATTAGCAGCTACAACATCGCCCGTAAACTTATTGCTGTCGCGATACGTATCGTGGTTATCAACGAACGTTACAGCCAGCTGAGAATAACCGTAGTGGATCAAGCCGGCGGGCTGATCGGTCGTACCGTTAGCCTTCCAGCAGAGCTTGGTCATGTCGTTATAGTTGAACGCATTGTTCAATGCATATTTGCAAGCGAAGTCGAAAGCGGCAGATTCTTTACCGGTAGATTCGATCCATGCAGCCAGGGCATCGTAGCTCCCATCCCAATATTCGCCTACGGAATATGTAGGTTTGGCATATTGGTTGTAGATCTTGTTATACTGGCCGCTGTAGCCCTTACACATATCGTAGCGGAAGCCTACATATCCGAGATCCTCCAGCAGGAATTTGCAATAGTTCTTGCAGTTGTTCTGCACGTTGGCATTGGTATGGTCGAGGTCGCGCGAACCGGCAAAATCTTCACCGGTATCAGCAGCGCCTGTGCCGTGCTGCTGACCTGATTCGTTATTTACTTCATCGGTGCAGCAAATGCCGTCAAGCCCGATGTGCCATGTCTGGCCGTTCCACACTTCCGATGGGAAGTTAGTCCAGTTCGACACGCCGCTACGGTGGTTGATAACTACGTCTTCGATGATGCCAACGCCTTTTGCTTTATAGGTTGCGATCATCGAACGCAACTGAGCGTCCGTGCCGAAGCATGTATTATGGTTGGAAAACCAGTATACGGGAGCATAACCCATATTTTGGCCACCACAAACAGAGCCACTGTTGGGCACCCAAATAAGTTTAAAATACTGACTCAATTCGTCAGCTTGGCTTTCAAGTGTAGCCCATTTCGTGTCGGAATAAGAGTCCCAGTAGAACCCCTGAAGCATTACGCCCTGATAGTTAGCAGGCCAGCCGATAGCCGAGGCGCCAAACGACGTTGACGCAGCCAAGCATAACCCAAGGGCAGCTTTGGTAAAGAATTTCATGCGAGTAAATAGGTAAGATGAAATATGTAAGATATTTAGTTAATATCTATTATAGTTTTGTTCATGGCGCATGGAATACAATGCTATGTTTGTTCATGGTAATTAGACTAGCACGTACTTTATGCCATAACACTCTGCAAAGTTAGCGTTTTTTAACCAACCTTGCATATTAAATTTTGTTAATTAAGCTCGTAACTTTCTGATTTTCCAATCGTTTTCAATTCAGCTCATCCGGCGCACGATATTGCCCCTTTTCGGCGGTCTGTTTGCCATAGGCGATTGCATTGACCGGACAACGATGATAGCAGCGCAGACACATCGTGCACGAAGGTCCCCACTGCGGACGGCCGTCAGCCAACTGAATATTCATCATCGGGCATGAGCGGGCACACAGCCCACACGATGTGCATTTCTGAGCATCGGCCTTAAACGGCATCGGCGACATTTGAAACGCACGAAACCAGCCGTAAACAACATTGGTCTTCAACCAAGCCCAACTGCCGCGAGTTACATCGCTATCCGCATATCCACGACGGATTTCCTCTACGATTTCATCCACACGCGCCGGCATTGCCGACAATTTCTCGGCTTCCAAGTCTTTAGGGTCGACATCGAAGCCCTTCATGCAGACGTAAGTATTCGGCATTATTACGGAGAAGGCGCCCCGCGGAGTCCAGCCACGGCGCCCGATATGCTTGCGCCATTGGTCGTCGGCCCGGCCGATGTCGTCGCCACACGTGCATACCATAAAATGGCGCGCCTCATCGCCCCCCTTTAGCTTAACCTTATCGATAAACCGCAACACGATAGGCGGTACGCCCCAACTATAAATCGGGAACACCCAAATCAGATTTCTAACCCCCTGTCTGCTGTCGTTCGAGGCAGACCGACCGGCCGATTCGCAGTCGGCCTGCAGAGCTTCCAGGTTGATAAGTTGCTTATTCGGGTGGAGCAGACGGTCGCCCGAAAGCTCATAAATCATCTCCCGGCGGCTATCCTCCGGATAAAATGCTTGATGGAGGCGTTCTGCTACCAAACGTGAATTGCCCGTTCCCGAAAAATATATAATCATACCGAATTACCTATTAACGGTTCATAAGAGCCTGAGCAATTACCGGAAGGATAATAGCTTCCATAACGTCGTAGCCATCGGAGTTGGGGTGAACGCCATCCTTTGAGTAGGCCGGGTTCATCGTGCGACCGCTGCTGACCATCGGTGAGAAATAGTCAACGAAGGTAATGTTCTTGCTGTCGGCATAGGCCTTCAGTCGAGCGTTAATTGCATCTACGCGAGCCGATGCGTCAGTAATTGACGGATTCCAATAATATCCCGATACGGGCAAAACACTGGTCAGGATAACCTTAATGCCATTTGCCTGAGCCAGCTCTACCATCGAAATAATGTTCTCGATAGTGCGGTCGAGGTTAAACGCGCAAGTATTTTCGGCAGCATCGTTGGTGCCACCATTAATAATAACCACTGCAGGCTTCAGATTAATAACATCCTCGCGGAAACGTACGAGGTATTGATAGGTTGTTTGGCCGGAGATACCGCGCCCAATAAAGCCGTGAGCAGTAAAGAAATCAGGATGAGCATACACCCAGTTTTCGGTGATTGAGTTACCCATAAAGACTACTCGGTGCCCGTCGTTAGGCATCTCCTGTAGCTGGCTATTCTCTTTCTCGTAACGGGCGAAATAGGCCCAATCGTCATTGGCTGCTGAAGCCGACATTATTGTTCCAAACATAATCAGCCCCTGAAGTAGTGTTCTTATTTTTCTCATGATATAAGCAGAGTAAAGTTGTTGTCTATTTGTTATGGTGGCGGATGGTAACTTGCGTAGCGCCGTAGCCGTATTCGCGGAACGATGCATCCTGAACGTCGTGGCCCTTATAGCGATAGTTGAGCTCCTTCATTAGGGCCTGGCGCAGTACGCCCTCACCCTTGCCGTGGATGAAGACTATCTTCTTACCGACATTGCGCAGATTGGCATCCATCACCTTGCGGAAAGCATCAATCTGATAGTTTAATATTTCGGCATTCGACATTCCGCGAGTCGTGTCGAGCAACTCGCCAATATGCAGGTCAACAACCAGCGGTTCGTCGCGCTTAGGCTCGTGGTGTTTCACGGGCTGACGTAGCGGGCGCTTATCTTCATGGCGCTTCTGGCGCATAGCGTCCTCCAGCGAAGCCGAGTCAAACGCCATCGGGCGCTGGGGGATATCGTTCTTTACGATATCAACAGCAATTACCGGAGTATCAAAGTAGGGATTGTCGTGGAAACAGTGGAGCTTGAAAAATTTCGTAGCATCCAAGGGGCGCTCAACAGCGATGGGCGCCTTCAGCTGAAACTCCTTATCGCGCTTGAAGGCTACGTACTGCACGGCAATGCGATCCAATCGGCCAACCTGCTCGCGATCCAATTCCTCCAAGAACAGCTGTATATTCGGCTCAACGATGCCGGCAAAGCGCGTAGTCCACCCCTTATCGTCGTCGGAGCGCGACAGGAACGTGAAATAAAGGTAATAATTGGAGTCGTTAACCAGGTAGGCCTCGTAGGTTGTTGTCTGCAGATGCTTGATTTCTACAGGCTGAAAGCCGAGCACAAGGTTAATTTTATCGCCGGTAGAGGTCTCGATAACCGGTTCTGGCTTTTCAACCTCCGGCACCTGCGTCGGCACGAACTTCGATCGGCGTTCGGCCTCCTTGCGCTGTGCATCCTGAGCCGTACCGCCGAACGCATCGCGATGAGCAGTTTCAGCCCCGGCAGGGGTTACCACTACCAACTCCTTGAGCAGCACCGGGGTTTCAAACCCGTCATCCTCCTCAACATGAGCAATATTGCCATCAATTTTTACGATACGTCCTCCGCCGGTTGAACTGAGGAATCGAACAATGTCGCCTACTTTTGCCATTATATTTCGCTGTTTATGGTAAGATTCATATAACAAAAAAGAGTTGAAACTTGGATTACTCCAACATTCCAACTCTTTTGCTTTTGTCGGGGTGACTAGACTCGAACTAGCGACCTCACGCCCCCCAGACGCGTACTCTAACCAACTGAGCTACACCCCGATTCGAAGCAATCAAACTATTTTATCACTACCCTATCACTTTCGTGAGCCTGTCACTTTTGACTTTCCAATTCCCCTTACAGGGAACTTCAGGCAGCGGCTTGATTTCCAAAAGCGATGCAAAGGTACGCAGTTTTTTCCATCCCTCCAAATTTTTCGCCATATTTTTTTCAACTTTCCAATCAAAAATCCGCATTTGCGCTATCTTCTCGGCCTTTTATCCTCCCCTATCTGTAAAAATTCAGACAATTTCAAGATTCTACTACTGCCAACTCCGCCCGTTTTTCGTAACTTTGCAATGCATTTAAATTTAAAGTCATCGCCTTTTTAATCTATTGTTACAATGAACGCCTGGCTAACAGTTCTCCTACTTGTAATCTCCAACGTCTTTATGACCTTCGCCTGGTACGGCCACTTGAAGCTCCAGGAGATGCGCATCTTCACATCCAACACGCCTCTCTTCGTCGTAATCCTCGTATCGTGGGGCATCGCCCTGCTGGAGTATAGTTTTCAAGTACCGGCCAACCGCTTCGGCTTTCAGGGCAACGGCGGCGCCTTCTCGCTAATGCAGCTCAAAGTATTGCAAGAAGTAATCACGCTGATGGTCTTCACCATCTTTACCGTAATCTTCTTCAAAGGCGAGCCGCTCCATTGGAACCACTTTGCAGCCTTCCTCTGCCTCATCGCCGCCGTCTACTTTGTCTTCCTGAAATAGCTAATTCTTCAAGCAGCCAACCGGGACAACCAGCACGCCGTCCTGACGCTTATAGGCATACTGCCCAACAGCTGTCAGCACCATTTTAAACGATGGCTGCTTCATCTTTGTAGTATCAATCTTATTTGCCAACTTTATCAAGTTCTGCGCACCCTCATTGATAAGTTTTTCACCACCGAGCTTGATTTCGATCAACCCGTAGCTACCGTTGCGCAGATGAACTACAGCATCGCACTCCAATCCATTCTTGTCGCGATAATGATAAACCGTACCATTAACAGCGTCGGCATACACACGCAAATCGCGCACGCACAACGTCTCAAACAGCAAACCAAACGTATTTAAATCGTTAAGCAAGTCGTTCGGGCCAAGGCCAAGGGCCGCCGTAGCGATTGACGAGTCGGTAAAATAGCGAGTATCCGACGTACGGATCGCTGTCTTACTTCGCAAATTAGGATTCCATGCCGGCATATCCTCGATAACGAATATTTTATTCAAGGCTGCAATATAGGACCCAACAGTCTTGACATCCAACGTAGCAAAACTATTACCTTTAATATCATCCAGCATTGTAGCGTTGCCGACTTGCGCCCCCTGATTGCGTGCATACGAACGCATCAGTCGTCGAGCAAGTTCCTCATCGCGATTGCGGTTATCAACCCTCGAAATATCTCGACGCACAACCGCCTCAAAATATTCCTCAGCCTGGAGCAATGCTGATTTTGAGCTCGATTTTCCAACAGCCTTCGGCCATCCGCCTCGGCAGGTCAGAAATGCCATCTTTTCCAAGTCTATTTTGTTTGCGCCATCAACCGACTCCGGATTAGCAAACAGTCCGCTCAAGCTAACATCGCCTGAAGATTCGCCTGACTCAAACAGCGACATGGTGCGCAACCTCAGCCACGCTATTCGCCCCGTCCCGGTATGCAACAACTGAGAATAATCCGGCGGCACTGCAGACCCGGTCAAGATAAATTGTCCATCCTCGCCTCGCTTGTCGACTTCATTTCTAACAGCATCCCAAATTCTTGGCGCAAGCTGCCATTCATCTATAAGCCGAGGAGCCTCCCCTATAAGCAATCTGCTAATATTCGTTTGGGCCATGGATAAATTTTGATCCATCGTCTCAGGGTCGGCCATAAACAGCGTGCTTTGGGCTATCTGCTTGGACATAGTAGTCTTACCGCAAAACTTTGGGCCTTCTACTAAAACGGCGCCCATTGCGTCCAATTTATCAACCAATAATTGCTCTGAAATTCGATGTCTATACTCCATGATTTTTATCATTAGATTTATGCACTGCAAAGATAATACTATTTATCTAATTATGCAATAGTTACGCAATTTTATTGGATGATTTGGCTGGTTTTCATTGGATGGTTTGGCCGTTTTTCATTGGATGGTTTGGCCGTTTTTCATTGGATGGTTTGGC
>CAZKYD010000109.1:0-8301 GCA_964556875.1 uncultured Alistipes sp. | reverse complement strand
CCCAGACGCGTACTCTAACCAACTGAGCTACACCCCGATTCGAAGCAATCAAACTTATTTTCGCTGCCGTTCCGCGGTTGCGGAGTCTGTCACTTTTGACATCCCGGCTCTCTTGCGAGCGCCTCAGGCAGTGGCTTGATTTCCAAAAGCGATGCAAAGGTAGGGACTTTTTTTGAAATCACCAAATTTTTCACCGAAAATTTCTAACTTTGCATCAAAATTTGAATTTTGATACGACTCTTTGCGATGAATGCGTGGGCTACAATTGCGATGTTGGTAGTTTCCAACATCTTTATGACGTTTGCATGGTATGGACATCTGAAACTGCAGCAGATGCATGTTTTCACGTCGAACACACCGCTTTATGTGGTGATTCTTGTGTCGTGGGGCATTGCTCTGTTGGAATATTCTTTTCAGGTGCCTGCCAATAGGTATGGCTTCATAGGGAATGGCGGTGCTTTTTCTCTAATGCAGCTAAAAGTGATTCAAGAGGTGATAACGCTCTTGGTGTTCACGGTATTTACAGTAGTGCTTTTCAAGGGGGAGCCGCTCCACTGGAATCATTTTGCGGCATTCCTCTGCTTGATTGCCGCAGTCTATTTCGTGTTCATGGATCCAAAATAGAGGCAACCATATTCATAAAGAATCCCGGCAACGCTTTGATGCGCTTGTCGGGATTCTTAGTTGATTGGGAATTATAGAATGGAAGTGTCTGTTCTATAACGTGGGGGGATAGCTATTTAGAATGCGTTAGGTGTTGGTTATTTAACAACAACCTTTGCAACGGTGTTGCCAACTTTCACTACATAAACGCCGGCTGGCAGGTTGACGTAGGTAAGGTTGGTTCCGGCTACCGACTTAGCGATGCGACCGTCGGTCAGATAAACGTTAACATCGAAGCCTGCAGCGTTGGTAACAACAACTCCATCGTGGCGGGCCTTAATCTTAATGTTGGCGGCGTTAAGGTTATCAACACTGGTGGTGCGGCAAGTAACTTCTTCTGAAGGAACGGATTCGCCGAGGTTGTAAACAACGCTGACATTGTAGCTGTAAGATACTACTTCGCCGGTGTCTTCGATAGGATCAACATATTCGGTTTCGGTAATCGGGGTAGAGGTGAGGCGAACGCCATCGCGCCATACGTGATAACCTACAACTTCGAGGTTGGCAGGAGCCGGGATATATTGAACGTCGTCAATGTGGAGGAAGTAGGTGCCATGAGAATAAGCGCGAATAGCGAAACGTTTCGCACCTTCGGGAATTACAACATCGTAAGCTGTCCAGAGCTGAGGAATATCGTAATATTTGCCAAGGAGCACAAAGTCGGCGGGGTCAAGGCTGCCGTTAGAGTAGAGCAGCTGCATGGTCTCGGGCGATGAGCTGGAGTGGCTGCGAGCCCACAGTCTGATAGTCTGTTCGCAACCGTCGAGTTCGGGTGTGATAGCCCAATCGTCGCCATATTTCGTGTTGTCTTGTGTAGGTGCTTTTCCGATATATTGGTTACCGGTGTGAGCCTGGAAATAGATACTTGACTGACGATTAGCATCGAGGTCAAGAACATTATTTACGAAGAATGAGAGGTAATCGCCGGTAGCGATGTCGGGGAATGCTCCGTCAGCAGTACCGAGGGTAATTGGCAGGTCATCTTCGTCGAGCATTGTCCAACCTTCAACTTCGCAGGTCCAAGGTTCAGCCTTTTCGAAGCTTTCGGTCACGACGTTCGGGGTGTAGGTAAGGTCGGGCTGATCCCAAGAGATGCGGTTGCTGGTATTGTTTTCGCAGATACCTGACAACGAAGTTACTGTCGGGAAAGCCGGATGAACAACCTTCGAGGTTACGGTAGGAGTTGTGTTATCGGTTACATCAACGTCTTCTTCGAGGTCGGATTTAACGTAGTAAGAAACTACATCGGCAGCGTCAACATCGGGTTTGTGAGCGAAAGTGACAGACTCGCTCTCCCAAGGTTCGATATACATATCTTCGCTCTGAACTTTTTCGCCGTTATAGTAGAGGTCAGATATGAAGTCAACATCTTCGTAGCCGTTGTTCTTGAGGACAACGTTTATGTAAGCATCTTCTCCATCGTCGATAACATCGCTGGCAGCGATTGATACTACCGAGATATCGCGAGCTTGAAGTTCGCCGATATGAATCTTATCGATGAAGTTATAGTAGTGGGTCTTGTTCTGGGCGGCGATGCCGATTTGAACTTCATTGCCGAGGACTTTAGTAACGTTGTCGAGGCTAACAACATATTTACACCAACCGTCGGGCAGACCGAGCGAGCCAATCGGGTCGGCATCGGCTTTGAGGGTGTAGAATGTAGATGAGCCGTTGGCTACGCAAACCATAACTTCGTTAGCGTTGGTATTGCCTGCATTGAGGTTGTAAACCAAGAATGAAACACCGGGATGCTCGAGACCGGAGATGTCGATAAGTCCGGTGAACAGACCGCCTTGAGCGTTGTAGTAAACCGAGTAAACGCCGACATAAGCGTTATCGCCGTCGCCCGAGGTGATTCCCTCAAATGAAGAGTCGTCGAAGAGCGCCCATTGAACGGCGGTGCTGCTAAATGCACCGTAATACATCAGATGGTCGGAATTGCCGCTAAACGATTCGTCGAACGGAGTCGCGTAAGCTTTACCTACGGGAAGAACATTGGTAGTAGTTACAGCTGAATAGCCGCCGGATGTCTTTTGAGCTACGCCATACTGAACTAACTTCTGAGTTCCATCGGGATCATATGCGTCGAAGGTGAATTCGGTTAAATCGCCATCGATGTCATCTTGGATAATGATGGTGTTGCCATCTTCGTCGGGACCTACAATACAGAATTTGAGGATATCGGCGGTCAAGGTGTTATACTTCACATCTTTCATCCAGGGGGTCCAAGAGGCTTTAATCTTGCCGTTTCCTAAGTTGGTGATGGAAGCTGCGGTTACGTTCTTCGGCGCGTAGCAGCCGAGATAAGCGGTTGTAGAGGCTGATAGACCTTCGCCTGAGTCGTTAGAGGCGGATACGCTATAGGTGTGTTCGCCTACGGCTAATGCGGTATCGTTGTGGGTGAGGTTGGTGCCGGGCTCTACATTTTCCCATTTGTTGATCTGCACACCGTCGCGCTTAAGCACAATGGTCATCGGATCTTCAAGGTCGCTGCCTTCAATGCTGAGCGATGGTGCCATAAATGAGATGTCGGCCGACATAGAGCCGTAGGTTACAGCTGCTTTGAAGTTCGCGGGAGCTGCGGGGCGTCCGATAGGCTTGCTTTCCTCGATGGTCAGGTTGTCGACATAAAGATATGCGCCGCCGTTGAGGGTGTTGCAGTGAATGCCGACATAGTATGTGCCGGAGGTCTCAATGGTTACTTTGCCATATTCATATGTGGGATTGGCTTGGAGGGTGATAATCTCGGTGTTGGGGAGAATCTCGGTGGTCATCCCTTCGGGGGTACGTTCTGTACCCATTGCGATACCAAGCACGGCATGCTTGTTATCTTTGACATAGCTGGCATAGGCGTCGCAAGAGATTGTGTAGGTCTTGCCGGCTTCGAGAGTGATGGCGGGGGTGATAAACCAGGAGTTTTCTTCACCGAATCCGGTGCTGGCGCAAGCCGCTAAGTTAAATGCGTGGATATACCAGTGGCCAATGGTCGAACCGTCGAGGTCGAACGATTGATAAAGGTTATCCATCAGGGCGGTGTTGCTAAACGTTTCGGTGAACGGCGGTATAATCGTGCCGAGGATAATCATATCGGTTTTAGCTTCAGCAGAGACTTTCTCGCCGGAAACGGCATAAACCGAATAGGTGTAGTAAGCGAGGTTGCCGCTGAGATCGATATCCGTGTCTTCATATTCGGTAGCGATGGTGCCTTCGGTCAGGGTTTCGGTGCCATCTTTCGAGGTCTTCGTTATGCGATATGTAATTGACTCGGGATCGAGGAAGCCATAGCCGTTAACCGGAGTTTCAATCTTATCCCAAGAGAGTTTGACGCGGTCTTCAAGAAGTTCGTAGGTGAGTGTAGGCTGCTCAGGGGTGCCGGCTCCAATATAGTCGTAAAGCGTAGCACGTTCGCTGAGGCCATATTCGTTTTGCAGGCGAGCGGTAGCTGTGTAAGGCATTGCATATGAGGCGGAGAAGGGGGCGGAAACGGTTTCGCCGTAAGCGGCTTTTCCTTGGCCAACTACATTGTTGTTGAAAGTAACTGTGTAAGATACTTCGCCTTCACCTTCGGTGCCGTCGGCAAGTTCTTTCGGTACTTCGAATTCGATTGTGCCTGATAAAGAGCCGTTTTGGGTGTTATATCTGAGATTTTCGGGCATCTTCGGAGCTTTCTCCGATGGTTCAGACATTACGAAAAGCGAAACAACTTCTTCGTTGTGGGGGAAGTCGCAAACTTTTGTGGCCTCGCCGGTGGTGGTATCTACGGTGTATAGTGAACCGATCAGGTCTTTTGTTTTAACGGTCCAATATACTTTGCCTGTATTGTAAACGTCGCAAACAGCGGAGGTTACATAATAGGGCTTAACACCGGTGTCACCGACATATGTCATTTCGCCGGTGTTTTTATCAATCTTGTAAAGCGAAGATGATTCGGTATATTCAGCGCCGTCTTCGTCAACAGCGGTTACCAGATCGATACCCCAAAGTTGGCCGTCGGCAGTGAAGAACATACCGGTGAGCATATTGGGAAGTTCGCAAAGCACGTGGCGAGAATATGTTACTGAGCTGGAGCTGTATGACTCGCAGGTTACTTCTGCTAAAACATATCCAACACCTTGACTTGTCTGCAGGAAGCATCCATACATTTTGCCGGTGGTGGGGTCGGTGGTCATTTCGCGGCCGCCATAAAGGAAATCTGAGCTTTGACAATAGGCTTCGCGTTTCCATTCTTTGGCATCCCACACACTGTAGTAGCAGCAATAGAGCGAATTGTAGCGACTTACCAAGTTGTTGCAATAATACATGCCGTTAGATTCCGTACCTGATGTGACTGAGGTATAGATCATCGACGACTGATTCTTATTGACTTTGGTAAAATCTTTCCCTTCGGATGTCGGGATTAAACATAAGCCATTATTGTTATAATAGCTTGAAGCAGCGATAACTACACCATAGATTTCGGGCTGTTGCTCTTCCTCAGCGTCGCCATCTCCTTCGCCATCGGTGGCTTCGGCACGGCGTGGGCTGGCGCATAGGGCTAATGGTGCGGCGTTAGGGGTGTTCACACTCGCAAAATAGGGGTTTTGGTAAGCTTCGGGCGATATCATGTTGAATAACATCGCTTGCACCGGGTTCTCGCGATCAATCAGCGCATAGGGGTTTGGTTGAGGCGGAGCTGCCGTTTGCGCATTGGCTTCAAAAGCCAAGCTGCATAGCGCTATCAGTGATAACGCCGTTTGGAGTAGTCTCTTTTTCATTAGAAAACAATTATAGTTAGGTGGTTGAGAATAATTATAGTAGCCAAAAAAACTATTTAATTAGGATTTTGCGAGCCTCCGAGCCGCTCACTTTTATGTAGACGCCGGGAGCCAGATTGGCGGGATTAACCAGGATGCCTTGCAGGTTGTAGTAGATTGGCGCTTGGCGTGAGGCGTTGGCTATTGGGGTGTCGAGGGCTGTTGGTGTTTTAATCTCTACGGCTAGCGCTTCGGATGGGAGCGACGTTAGGTCGTCGGAAATCGTGGTTACCGTGACGTAATATTTTGATACGCCGGCGACGAGGTTGTTGACCGTAAGCGATGGGGCTTTTGATGTGGAAACGTTATGATATTCGGGCATATAAGTGATGAGGTCGCCACCGGTTTGTATGGTGACGTCGTCGAGGGCGAGGTTGCCGTTAACTTTGTTGTAAGTAATTTTTACTTGTCGGGTTCCCGCCGGAATGTTGGCTTTTTCGATGGAGTAGTTTTCCGACTGGTAGTCCTGAGTAATGTTGATGGTAGCAATGTTTTTCCATTCATTTGCGGCATATCCGTCTACCGAAATCGAGCTCGATAGATTTGTCTGTGCGTTACAGCGATACCAAAAGTTTATGGCGGAAATGTCGTTGGGCAGCATGGGGGATTGCAGATATTGGCCATAGGTATCCATTTTTAAGCTGGGAATCGCAGCGCCGCAATATGATGTAAGCTTGTAAAAGCCGGATGCTGAGGTTGTCCAATCGTCGGGCAGGGTCAGGGCATCGCTGCTGTCGCCCATGTCGGCGGTGTATTTGCGGATAATTTCGTCGGGATTCTCGTATGTTACGGTTGCAACATAGTCTGTAGCCGTTGGATCGTCGTCCCATTCTACTGTGAAATGGCTACTGTCAGCTTCCGCCAGTTTTAGTTGCGGAGTTTTTACTTCGCGACCACCTTTAACTTTGAAGG
Source organism: uncultured Alistipes sp. (assembly GCA_964556875.1). GTDB lineage: Bacteria > Bacteroidota > Bacteroidia > Bacteroidales > Muribaculaceae > UBA7173. The sequence continues at coordinate 1,933 of CAZKYD010000109.1, read as the reverse complement.
TGATAACACCGTCGGTTTCTGTAATGGCTGTAAGCGGGCAATCTACAGCGGTGCCATCATACATTTTCATTGCTGGGGTAGTTGTGGAGCTGAAGGATTGATTGTTGGACGTGCCGGGGAATGGGTATCCGGCCATGCTTGTGGCCGACGAGTTGTCGGGGGTATTGTTGGCTTCAATAATGTCGACTAACTGATGCGCATAGCAGTTGATCACGTTTCGGCTCCACTTATCAGCGTCGTAGCAGATTCGCCATACCATCATGCCATGTCCGGGTAGATAGGCGTCCCAGCCTGATTGCTGACGGTTTTCAAGAAGGAAAAATTCGTTGTCGTCGGAGGTCTGAATCAGTGCGCCTTCGTTCGACGATGCAAGATCGTTGAGGGTGACAACTTCGGCATCGCCCAAGAGCCGTGGATAGCTCCAGTTGAGGGCGTTGCGCTCAAACATGGAATATCCTACCGGTGTATGGCTGTCGTTGTTGTAGTTGCCTGAGGCGATTACCGACCATGCGCCGGGTGCGAGTTTGGTCATGCCGTAGGAACTGATGGTGGCGTAGATGTCGGGGAGGCCGAGTACATGCGAAAATTCATGGACCACGGTTCCGATGCCGTCAACATGATCGTCGATGGCGTCCCATTCGTTGCAACAGCCATAGTCGGCCAACTGCTTGTCGTCGTAATAAGCGACAATGTCGTAGTCTCTAACGTCGTCTTGGTGTGGCCAAATAGAGCTGGTTACATTCGACGATGCTTCGCCAACTCCGGCGTAGATGATATATACGTTGTCGATGATGTCATCGTTGTCAACGTCGAATTGGCTAAAGTCAATTTCATCGTCGAGCATGCTACATGCTTCTTTGACCATCAGATAGGGGTATTTATCATTGCCGTCGGAATCGTTTGCGCCATAATATTCGCGCTTATGGCTCAGCTTAACGGGGCCATATACCTTAAATTGCGGCTCGAATTGTTCGAAACTGTTGTCGAAGAAATAGTCGCGCACACTACCTGAATTTCCGTCGGTGTTGAACCCTTCGGCGTTAAAGAAGTTGTTATAGTAGGTTTGCGGGTCGTCGACGGTAAACGATACGTCGGAGTATTCTACAAGGATAATTAAGGCGTTGACTTTGCCGGTAGTCTTAAATTTCTTGCTATATAGCCCTACGCCGTTTTGGGGTAGAGTGGTGGCGGAGGTGGCTTTCTTGCTGGAATTCTGGGCGTTAAAGTCGTTGCCAGGGTTGAATGAGACCTGCTTGAGGTGGGCTGCTGCATACTTGTCAAGGTCGATATCCGATATTTTCTGAGCAACAGCAACAGCGGCCTCACTTCGGTTCTCTATGTCCGAGGCAAGGATATCTGTTGGGACGAGATTCTGATTTTCGTCAATGCAAGCGAACACGTAGTCGCCGTTATTGTTTGGAATAATTATGCAGTCGTCATCAGTAAGCGTAAAATGAATATGCTCGTCGCCTATCTTATGGATTCGAATCGTACTGCCGTCGGGTTGAGTGACCGTAAAAAATCCGGGCTTAGCTTGTACGGCAGATGCTGTCAGTGTACTCAGAAAAGCACACATGAATAAGAGCAAAAAGAGCCTTTTCATGAATGTGAATGTACTTAATTGAAAGTTATTTATATAGATTCCAGTTGATGAATTGGAAATATTGAGCCAAAGAAATTACTGATTGTTATAATGCCGAAAGGGTAAATAACAATAAGGTATTGCAAACATATGTAAAAAATCTTAAAACTACAATAATTACATAAAGCGGAGTGATTATATTTAACGATAATTAACTTTTGACATCTACAGAAAAAATAATTATCTTTGCAGAATATTCCATTAACATAACCCGATAATTTAGACACAACAAGCAGAAATGAGAAAATGGCGAGTTGAAGACAGTGCCGAGCTTTACAACATCGGCGGTTG
>CAZKYD010000108.1:0-8551 GCA_964556875.1 uncultured Alistipes sp. | reverse complement strand
AGAGCATCTGCCTTACAAGCAGAGGGTCGGCGGTTCGAATCCGTCAACGCCCACCCAAGTTCCCTACGGGAGTCTCATTCGAGGCTCCCGTTTTTTTATTTCTCATTAGGTCTCGTCTGAGTGGCTCTTTTATTGATACTCAGGTATATGAGGACGTTATAACTCCAGGGAATTTTCTTTCAAGAGGAAATCGAAGATACTGATAGTTATAATGCCAGCGTCATCTCGAATGACCGGGCTTTCTTCTCCGATGATGATAATCTTCTTGAAAGAATCATCAATTTTCAATAAGGAAGCACGTTCTTGTGAGCTCTTTTCGTCCGATTCCATTCGGTAGGCAGATTGAATGTAATAACGTTTGCTGCCAAGATTACAGATAAAATCAACTTCAAGTTGGGAGCGCTGTTGATTGCCATCCTTATCTTTCGAAACAACAGGAACCACACCTACATCCACGTTGAATCCACGCACACGTAGTTCATTGTAAACCAAATTCTCCATTAGATGACTTTTTTCAGACTGTCGAAAATTTAGGCGCGCATTACGTAATCCCAAGTCCATAAAATAATACTTGTATGGAGAATTGATATATCGCTTTCCCTTAATGTCGTAACGGGTAGATTTTTCAACCAGGAACGAATCGCAGAGATAGTCGATATAATCCTTTACTGTATCGTAGGATATAATAGATTTCTTTTCGCTTCGGAATGTGTTTGCCAGCTTGTTAGGATTGGTCATGGCTCCAATACCGGATGCCATGATATTAATGAGTTCCTCTAGATCATCATCTTTCCGAATGCCGTGACGATCTTTGATATCCTTGATATACGTTTCATCAAACAGCGATTTCAAAAAGCTGACTTTTTGCTCCTCCGAAGTATAGGATAATATTTGCGGAAGTCCGCCATAAAGCAGATATTCATTGAATCCGGCTTGCACTGACCCGGAATAGGTCGACATATATTCGCTGAAACTAAGCGGATAAATCTTTACTTCAAACCCACGTCCGCGAAACTCGGTGATGATGTCTTTAGATAAAAACTTCGCATTGCTACCGGTTACATAGATATCCACGTTGCGCATTTTCAAGAAGCCGTTCAGTACATCTTCAAAATTGTCGAGCATCTGAACTTCATCCAACAGGATATAATGCATTCCGTTGTCATTAATGCGACTTTTTACATAAGCATAAAGATTATCGGGGTTTCGCATTGCTCGATTCTGATAATCTTCCAAATCAATCTTTATGATATGGTCTTGGGCAATACCTATATGTTCAAGATATGAAGTAAATATCTCGAAAAGCAGGAATGATTTACCGCATCTGCGCATTCCTGTTATAACCTTGATCATACCATTATTTTGAAGAGAAACGAGCTCATTCAGATATTTTTTCCTTTCAATTATCATTTCTAATCGAAATTTGTGTCACCTGGTGACGGAGTTTTCGATTACAAAAGTAATTGGTTTGCTTGATATTACCAAATGCTAATCGAAAAAAGTGTCACCTGGTGACACTTTTTTCGATTAGAGATATCTGAGAGAATAAAAATCTGATGGGGGGAGGAGGGCGCTGCGGCGAATAAGGCTTGAAAAATGGGCGCTGCGGTGGGGCGGGTTAGCGTTTGGGGGTGGAGAAGAGGCGGTAGAGCTCGCCGGCCCAGAGGACGATGGAGGTTGAGGCGACGATGATTACCCAATCAACGAACTTCAGGGGGACAACATTGAAGAACTGGTTGCCGAGTTCGATGATGAGAATCTGGCCGAAGAAAATGGCGGAAATGATAAACACAAACTCGCCGCAGTTAGCAAAATGGAGTGCAGATCGTCCGGTAGCGAAGGCGCGGGCGTTAAACATGTTCCAGAATTGCAGGAAAACGAAAATAGTAAAGAACAGCGACAATTCGTAGGGGGAGAGGCCGTTGTTAGGGACTATCGGCAGGGAGAACATCTGGGTCAGCGATTCAACTTCGGTATGCTCGAAATACCATAGCAGGCCGAGCAACATTGCGAAGAAGAAGATGCCGATACCAACAATCGAGGCATACATCGGGCGAGTAATGATAAACGCTGTGCGCTTGCGCGGCTTGTTCTTCATTACGGAGTAGTCGGGGGGAAGCGACGCTAACGCCATGGCGGCGAATGTGTCCATAATCAGGTTAACCCATAACATTTGGGTGACGGTCAGCGGGGATTCCGTGCCCATAAATGCTCCGGCTAATACGATTAGGCAGGCGGCAACGTTGACCGTCAGCTGGAACATCACGAAGCGCTGGATATTGCGGTAGAGCGAACGTCCCCACATCACAGCTCTTGAGATTGACGCAAATGAGTTGTCGACAATCGTGATATCCGAGGCCTCCTTGGCTACGGAGGTGCCATCACCCATCGACAGACCGACATGAGCTGTCTTGAGCGCCGGGGCATCGTTGGTGCCGTCGCCGGTCACGGCTACAACCTCATTGTTGGCTTGCAGAGCTTCTACGAGGCGCTTCTTGTCGAGCGGACGAGCACGGGCAATAATCTTGATATCTTCGCAACGCTCGCGCAGTTCGCTGTCGGAGAGTTGCTCAAATTCCGGACCGGTAATGATGTTGCGGTCGGTGTCGGTCGCATTCCAAAGTCCGATCTGACGACCAATTTCGCGAGCTGTACCGGGGGTATCGCCGGTGACAATCTTAATCTGAATACCGGCATCGATAGTTTCCTTGATAGCTGCCGGCACATCGCTGCGCACCGGGTCGGAGATAGCTACGAAGCCGAGGAACGTCAGGGCATTGGCGGCTACGCGACCGTCGACAATGGCGTGAGCCTCTCCTTCGAGAATCTGGTAGGCAAACCCGAGGGTACGCATAGCTTTCTGCTGATATTCTAACAGGCGGGCGTCAACCGCCGCCTTGTTAGCTTCGGCGGGGAATCGCGAGCAAAGTCCGTAGACGATTTCCGGTGCCCCTTTGACATATAGGATGCGGCGTCCGGCAGCATCGCTGACAACGGTCGCCATATATTTTCGTTGGGTGGTGAAGGGGAGTTCTTCAACAACCGTACATTGTTCCTTCAACGCCTTATAGTCAACACCATTCTTGTTGAGCCAGAGTAGCAATGCCCCTTCGGTGGGGTTGCCGAGCGCCTTCGGTTTCTCCGCATCGCTGAGGTCGAGCATCGCGGTAGAGTTTACGGCGATACCCTCGGCAATCAGGTGGCTCTCCTCGTCGTCGGTCAGCTGCTGATCCTTCAGGCCGTAGAAATCCGTCTGATAAATCTGCATCTGGTTGCAGGTCAGGGTGCCGGTCTTGTCGGTGCAAATTACGGTTGTAGCGCCCATCGTTTCGCAGGCGTGCATCTTGCGCACGAGGTTGTTGGTCTTAATCATGCGGCGCATCGAATAAGCCAGCGAGAGCGTTACCGCCATCGGGAGTCCCTCCGGCACAGCCACAACTACCAACGTTACCGCAATCATTAACGTCTGCAGGACATAAGTAATAAATGGCAACCAGCTAAATTCCAATCCCGGCTGCAGGAAATACATCAATACCCTGCCGATAACGATCAGCACACCAACGGCATAGCTGCCGTAGGAAACCAGTTTACCGAGGCGGTCGAGCTGTTCGCTAAGCGGTGTTTTCACCGAGTCGTCGATTTGCGCAGCTTCGAAAACCTTGCCGTTTTCGGTGCGGTCGCCAACGGCTGTTACCTCCATAATGCCGTGCCCCTCCATCACCTTAGTGCCGCGCAGGGCATGGTTGGTGGGGAAAGTGGCCTCCGGATCAAAATCCTCCGGATTTACGGATTTATGGCAGATCGGCTCACCGGTTAAAGTAGATTCGTCGATGTTAAGCGAGGTAGCCTCTATCAGTTCACCGTCGGCAGGCACTTCAACGCCGGTGTTCAGGATAACGATATCCCCAACAACGACCTCCTTGCGCGGAATTTCGCAAGAATTGCCCGAACGGATCACCTGCACCGGCTCGTCGTCGTTCACCTGATTGAGGATTGCGAATTCCTTTTCAGCCTGATATTCAAAGAAAAACGATAGCCCCGTAGCAAGGAAAATCGCCACGAAGATACCAATCGGCTCGAAGAAAACAGTGTATTCCCCATCCAGACCGTAATATTCATAGAACGATATCAGAATCGACAGCACCCCGGCAATGAGCAGGATGATGATCAACGGATCGCTGAATTTCTTCAGGAAGGTGATCCAGAGAGATTCCTTTTTTGCCGGAGTCAGGATGTTGGAGCCATATTTTAGGCGACTCTCTTCAACTTGCTGGGCATTAAGGCCGGTCAGATGATGTGACATTGTTGCGGTGGGTTAGAGGTTGGTGTTCATAGTTTTTAGTTCAGAGTCCGTTGATTTTAGCCGGTAGGGCTAATCGAGGAACTCTTGAATATGATAGAGTGGACGGTCTTTCACTTCAATAAATAGTTTGCCGACATATAGCCCGACGCTGCCGAGAGCTATCAGGATAAACCCGCCGACAAGCCATACGGAGAGCATCAGCGATGCCCAGCCGTGGACCGCCGTATGTACTACTAATGAATATATAACGTAAACGCCGATACATAAGCTGATTAAAATGAAAATCAAGCCGAGGTAGAGGATGCCGTAGAGGGGTTTTACCGAGAAGGAGGTAATACCGTTTACGGCAAGCGACAGCATTTTCTGTAAGTTATATTTCGACTCACCTGCCGGGCGCGGCGCGATAATGTCGTCGACCGTAGTGGATGGGAAGCCGATTTGCGGGATGATGCCACGCAGATAGAGGTTCTTTTCGCGGTAGCATGCCAGCTCGTTAAGCACTCGTTTCGAGAGGAAGCGGAAGTCGGCGTGGTTGTAGAGCGCATTTACTCCCATCTTTTTCTGCATCTTGTAGAAAGCTTGGGCGGAGAGGCGCTTCAGCAACGGATCGGCCTGGCGCTGCACTTTCACTCCGTAGACTACATCATAACCTTCGGCATAGGCGTCGATCATCTGCGGGATGGCGTTGAGGTCGTCCTGCAGGTCGGCGTCGATGGTGATAACGGCGTCGGCAAGATTCTTAGCGGTCATCATCCCTGCCATGATAGCGTTCTGATGGCCAACATTTTTGGCGAGGTTCAGACCCTTGTAGCGGGGATTTTCCTTATGAAGGCGACTGATAATCTGCCAGGTAGAGTCCTTACTTCCATCATTTACAAACAGAACGAAGCTGTCGGCCGAGATTCGCCCATCGGCGATCAGCGAGTCGAAAAGTTCGTCAAGACGGCGGCGAGAGATATCTAAAACGGCCTCCTCGTTGTAGCAAGGTGAAACGATTGCAAGCTTAATCATTGGTTATTTTTGCTGTAGTTCCTGAATCTTTTTGAGGGCAAATTCGGTATAGGTGGCAAACTCGGCCCCTTCGGCTTTAAACATCTTGATGACGGCGTCGAGGCGTTGCTCCATCTGTTTTCCGGCGTGGTTGCGAGTGATGAACTTCGTTTTGAACTCGGGATGTTCTCCCAGGGGATAGAATTCCCAGGGGTGGAAGTAGGTGGCGAAATGGCCGTCGTGGTTATGCACGCGACGCGCAAACGCCTTGTAAAGCCATAGCGGGAAATTGTGGAGCGCCAACCAGAATAGCGGAATCCTCAGCCAGGGGGTCACCGACACCGGAATTTCCAGCAGTCCGTCTTGCATGAAGGGGATGCGGGGTGTAGAAAGGTGATTGTAATGGCCGGGGATAAAGCAGGGGTTGAGGGAGGTGTTGTAGATATACCCAGCCTTGCGGATATCTTCGTCGGAGACCGGGAACATACGCGGCTGGCGATAGCCGTTGACCCTCCGGCCGGTAATCTCTTCGAGAATAGGCTTAGAGCGGGTAACATCGGCAGCCTTCGGTTCCCAATGGTCGCATCCGTGGGATGCTACTTCATGTCCGGATTCAACGATCCGTTTCATGGTTGCGGGAGCGTGTTGGGCGAAGTTGGTGGTACAGAAAAAAGTAGCCTTCACTCCGTTGCGCTCCAAGATGTCGAGGATGCGTTCCGTGCCGTAGGACGAAACTTCCATCCCTTCTGTTAGCGTATTGTAAACCACGCCTGATTCGCGTGGCACATCGAATTCTTCGGTGTCGAAACTTAAGAGTATCATTTATCCTACAAAGGTACATATTTTTCAGTTAACATATTAAGGTCAAGGATAAATTTCGTAACTTCGCAGAAAAATTTCCATATAATGAGAATGCTTACAACGCGCAATGCTTTCTGGCTTCTGCTCTTTATTGCTTGCATTACAATTTTGCCTTTCTTAGGACTTTCAGATTTCCACACCAAGGGGGAACCCCGTGAGGCGGTGGTTGCGTATTCAATGCTCGAATCGGGGGATTGGATTTTGCCACGCAATAATGGTGGGGAAATTCCCTATAAGCCCCCATTTTTCCACTGGGGAATAGCTGCAGCGTCGGCTGTGAACGGTGGGGTGGTGAATGAATTTACCTCCCGACTGCCATCGGCTATCGCGCTGATCGCCATGACGCTGGCGGGCTTCTGTTTCTATTCCCGCCGCAAGGGAGTTGAAACCGCCATGCTGACGTCGCTGGTAACCCTTACTGCCTTCGAGCTGCATCGCGCCGGCGCAAACTGCCGTGTGGATATGGTGCTGACGGCGTTGACCGTCGGGGCTATCTACCTTTTCTATCGCTGGTATGAGAAGGGAATGAAGGGTGTGCCCTGGCTGACAATCTTGCTGATGAGCTGCGGCACATTGACCAAAGGGCCTGTTGGGGCGATAATCCCATGCTTGGTGTTCGGGGTGTTCTTGCTGCTGCGCGGCGAGAATTTCTTCAAGGCGTTTTTCCGCCTGGCAGCGTGTGGATTGGCATCGTTTATCCTGCCGTTGGGATGGTATTACGCCGCCTATCAGGAAGGGGGACAGGAGTTCCTCGACTTGGTGATGGAGGAGAACTTTGGCCGCATGACCAACACTATGAGCTATGATTCGTGCGTGAATCCCTGGCCTTACAATTTCGCTACTCTAGCAGCGGGATATGTGCCCTGGATTTTATTGGTAATCTTCTCATTGTTTACCGTAGGGTTCCGCTGGCTGAAACCTGCCGGGAGCAAGGGCTTCTGGACCGACCTGCTTGGACGTCTGCGCCGCATGGACGCTGTCGACCTGCTGTCGATGGTGGCTATCGTGGTGATTTTCGTGTTCTATTGCATTCCGCAGAGCAAGCGCTCGGTCTACTTGATGCCGATTTACCCCTTCATCGCCTATTTCCTGGCGCGCTACATGACGTATCTTGTTGAGCGTCGCGCGTGGGGCGTTAAGGTTTACGGCACGGTCTTGGCGGCAGTTAGTCTGCTGCTGACGGCTTTGTTTGCAGTGATAAAGTTGGGGCTCGTGCCGACCACGATTTTTCATGGACGCCACGCCGCGCAGAACATCGCTATGATGGAAGCAATCGGCGATATCTCGGGGTGGGGGATGCTGATGGCGTTGATTCCGCTGGTAGTGGCTATCGGTTGGTTCGTCTACCTGCATAAAGAGAGAAACTATGGCCGCGGGCTGCTGTATGGCATCTGCGCCCTGACCTTCGGAGTCTATCTGGCACTCGACGGCGCATATCAGCCGGCAGTGCTGAATGTGAAATCCCTGCGCCCCGTGGCTGCCGAACTCGATGCTGTAGCACCGGCCTCGAGCGGCACCATCTACGAATATATCCACGAGGGGGAAATCGCCAAGGGGGATCCGGTGCATTTCTTTGAAGTGAATTTCTATCTCGGCGACCGCATCCGCAATTTCCTGAAGGATAACCCCACGGAGGGATACCTGCTGATCATCGAGGGTGACGCCGTCGACAACCTGTCTCGCTTCGAGGCCGCCGGGTATCATTTCACCCCGGTTTACACCTCCTCGCGCCCCATCTTCCACCAGCCAGCCCTCCTCTACCGCTTCACCAAATCCTAACCGCCCTCCCCAAAAAATATAGCCTTAGAAGTCGGCGACCAATACAGCGGGGTGCTATTTACTGCCAACCTCTCCGAGGCTGGAGATAGGTATGGCCAGGGCCCCGTAATCCCCAGGAATCGGCTATCGAGGCTCCTGGCGTCGCCTCTGCCGCCTCATCCTGGGGTTACCCACACCCCCGCGGCCTCCGGCCTCTCCTTGCTCCTCATCGCTCGAAGGTCTCTCCTCTCAAAGCCGGGCCTTTGCTGCTGGCCGCTCGTTAGCCTCTAAATAGAGAGCCCTGCGGGCTGGGCCCTCGCTTCGCTGCGGGAACACAACAAAGAGAGCACTGGCTGGGGGAAGCGAGCTGCTTGGTGGAGGCGGTCGAGAGAGCACGGATGAAAAGCCTGCTGATAGGCGATGGCGGTCGAGAGAGCACAGGCTTGGGCAGAGCTGATTGGCGGAGGCGGTCGAGAGAGCACGGATGAAAAGCCTGCTGATAGGCGGAGGCGGTCGAGAGAGCACGGATGAAAAGCCTGCTGATAGGCGATGGCGGCCGGGAGAGCCCGGAGGGCGCGATGGTATGTTAGCCCCAGGATGAGGGGTGTAAAGCGACGGTAGGAGCAACACCCCGATTCC
>CAZKYD010000107.1:0-8645 GCA_964556875.1 uncultured Alistipes sp. | reverse complement strand
TCGGAGCCGGAGGAGGCGCGCTCCAAATAGCGGCAATATTCACAGCCGGCCAGCAAGAAGGCCCCTACGCCGAAATTCGCCGTGGAGTTGGCATCTACCACCTGCCCCGGAATAGCCTTTTCACCAATGGGTTGCACATAGCCGATGCGACCATCTTTCTGCATGGCGGTTTTGCTGAGATATTCCCAACCTCGTTCAACGATGGGAAGATATTCTTTTTCCGACAGATAACCATGATTGATGCCCCATGCAAAACCATAGACATAAAACGCCGTACCACTGGTTTCCGGTCCGGGAGCGAAATCGGCATCCATCAATGAGCGAGTCCAATAGCCGCCCGCCTGTTGCAGTCGGGCAAGACTGGCCGCCATTGCCTCATATTTATCTCGGAAAAACGGATAGTATTTTGAATCTTTAGGCAAATCTTGCAGCACCTTTGCCAAGGCGGCAAACACCCAGCCATCACCTCGTGCCCAGAAATCTTTCTTGCCGCTGTCGGTCTGATGCTGAGGATAGACATATTTTGCATCTCGATAATAGAGCGACTCCGCAGCATCCCACATAAGGCTATCGCTATAGCTCAGATATTCAAACAGTTTATCCAAATAGCGCTCATCGCCCGTCAGGCGATACATCTTCGTCATAACCGGCATCACCATATACAGCCCGTCGGCCCACCACCAATAGTCGCTCTTATCAGTAGAAATCTCATATTCCATTACCTCGCGAGCACGTCGGATCCGCTTCTCGTCGGGGAGAATATTATAAAGGTCAATATAGGTCTGAAAACAAACCTGCCAGTCGCCGAAAAGCACAAATTCATCCCCCTCGCCATAGCGATTATACTGCCACCGGCTTTTATCCGTGCCCTTAGCTCCTTGCCAGTCGTTATACTCCGCCCAATCCACCGAATACTGCAGGTAGGCCTCATCCCCCGTCAGGCGATACGCCTCCATATTCCCTGTATGATAAGCAGCATTATCCCAAAACGAGCGCACCGATGGCGAATTATTTTTCTGCCAATAATTATTGACCTTCGATATCGCCTCGCGCACCTGCTTAGGCTGATGATTATAGCCCAAACACGGCATTGCCACTAATAAATTCAAAACGATTAAAAATGATAATCTGTAAATCGGTTTCATGGTTTATTATTAACAATTCTTGCGAATATAGTAGGTTAAAAATGACCTACAAATTTACAAATTTTTCCTCTCCAATCAACTATTCAGCCCTCAGCCAATACAATATTAATGTAATTTTGCGAATGTTTTTGGCACATTGACTATTTTTTACTAAATTTGCAACGTATAATACCCTTGAATCAGACGCATGCAGTGGATTGTTATTGACTTAGTAGTTTTTTTGGTTAGTGTATGCCTATCAGGCATCATCATACCTCAGATTCTGCTGATCTCATTTCGCAAGAAGCTATTCGACATGCCTAATGAGAGAAAGATCCATACCGCTGCCGTGCCTAAGCTTGGCGGCCTTGCATTCATGCCTTCAATCGTATTTTCGCTCTGCCTCGTTTGTGGCGCGCTTTTGCTGTTCGGGAAATCTGAGTTTGCCGACGACTTTGCCACCGCAATATCGATTTCGCGCATTCTGACAAATCCCACTACCGAGGGGCTGATAATCCCGCTCTGTTTGGGGTTATGCTCACTGATGATGATGTATCTGGTTGGCATCGCCGACGACATCATCGGCCTGAAATATAGCGCAAAGTTTGTAGCCCAAATTTTCGCCGCCATATTACTCGCCTCGGCAGGCGTCAGAATCGACTCTCTCCATGGGATGCTCGGCATCTATGAGCTATCAACAGTAGCCTCATGGTCGCTGACCATCTTCTTGGTTGTATTCATTATCAATGCCATTAACCTAATCGACGGCATCGACGGCCTCGCTTCAGGGTTAAGCGGCTTTGCAATGATATTCTACGGCCTTTACTTTTGGGCAAGCGGCCATATCGTCTACTCGCTTATCGCCTTTGCCTCGCTCGGCACCTTAGTGCCTTTCTTCTACTACAATGTCTTCGGCAAAGCAGACATGGGGAAGAAAATCTTCATGGGAGAGACCGGCTCGTCAACGACCGGGCTCCTGCTCAGTTTCTTAGCGCTGGAACTTTCCCGCGTAGGGAACGTAGGGATATTCTCATCGAACGAGCTAATTATCTCCTTCGCCCCGTTGGCGGTGCCCTGTCTCGACGTTGTCAGAGTATTTTTCCACCGAGTAGTTCGCGGTCACAGTCCATTCTTGGCCGACCGCACCCATATCCATCATAAGCTTCTCGCCTTAGGGATGACCCAAGGCCCGGCTATGTTAACAATAATCATAGTATCAGCCGTCTGGCTGGCTTTCAACTTGGCAATTTCGCCTGCAGTTTCCACCTTTTGGATTCTGATTATCGACATTGCGCTATGGGCAATCATCAACGTAATGTTGACCCGAGCAATCCACCGACGCGAAAAGGCTACCGGCTTAATCGGACTCTATGATTAACATTCTAAATTTTGAAACAAAAACAGGAAAACCTCTTATATATGTATCTTAATAGCAAGCTCTACAAATCGTTGGGAGTAGCCGCAGCGCTAATGCTCGGTTTATCCTCTTGCCACACACCTACTGATGTCACGTATTTTCAAGATATAAGCGATGGCTCACGCATTGAAGTATCTAATATTAGCGAATTAGTTGTAGCGCCTTACGATGAAGTGATGATCGCCGTTCATTCGAAAGATCCGCAACTGGCACAGATGTTCAACCTCTCGTTTAACTCTACAAACATCGGTAACGGTGGAAAAAGCTACACCAGCTCGGTAGCCGGCTCATACGGTAGCAACACACTGGCCCGCTACGTTGTTAACAGCTACGGCGACATCGATTTTCCTGTTCTCGGCACACTCCACATCGCCGGATTGAAGCGTTCAGAGCTTGCAGATTATATCAAGAACGAACTTATCCAGCGTAACTATATCAAAGATCCGGTGGTTATCATCGACTTCGCTAACCGCGCAGTTAACGTGCTCGGCGAAGTTTCAAAGCCCGGTAAGGTTACTATGGACCGCGATAACTACACAATTCTCGACGCTCTCGCCGGCGCAGGCGACCTCTCGATTAACGGTAAGCGCGAAAATGTATTAGTAATCCGCATGGAAGATGGCCGCCAGGTTGCTCACACCGTCGACCTCACTAACGCGCAAGCTACTATGAGTTCTCCTGTTTACTATCTCAAACAGAACGACGTTATCTATGTTGAACCGAACGACTATAAGAAACGTCAAACGACTGCCAACGGTAACTCTCTCCTGACCCCTTCATTCTGGATTACCATCGCATCATTCGCGACAACCCTTGTTCTTCTTATTAAGAACTGGTAAACTCAATGTATCAAGAAAAGGTAATAAACAAGTCTAATTACTAAACACCTCTATAATCGTGCAAGAAAACGATAACAATGCCCAAGAACTTGAACAAGGCATAAATATCAAAGATCTTCTCTGGGTGTGCCTATCCAGATGGTACTGGTTTGTACTATCGCTTATCCTCTGCTGCGGATTCGCTACCTATATCATATTGAAGACACCAAAAGTCTATGAGCGCAACGCGCTCCTTATGATTAAGGACGACAACATTGCCGGCACTTCCGGCGGTGATGTAGGCGCATCTTTCTCAAACATCGGCTTCCTAAAGGTCAACACCAACCTCAAAAATGAGGTAATGTCGATTCAGTCGCCGACAGTGATGTATGAAGTTGTAAAACGCCTCGGCCTTAACGTTAGCTACACTACTCCGGGCCTATTCTACCCTCATCAGCTGTATGGCACCGAGCTCCCTATCACTATCAAGTTTATCGACCTTGATAACGAGAGCAACGCAAACGCCAAGCCTGACGTCGAAGAAATCAGCTTCGTAGCTCTCAAAGCTACCATCTATCCCAGCGGCGAACTCAAGCTTTCTGACATCAATCTCGGACAACTCGACGATAATGGCGAGCCTATCACCTATAAGAATATAGCAATCAAAGACTATCATCGCCTCGACACGATCAAAACCCCGATGGGCCGCATCGTTTGCGCTCCCAACGCTTATTTCCGTGGCGAAATTACTGAACCGATGGTAATCGACGTTGTCCACGATAGCCTCCATAACACCACCCTCGGCTGCGCAGCAAGCCTCGTTGCTGAAATCCCCGAAGACTGGTCGTCGATCATCTCACTGACTTATAACGACGTTTCGACCGAACGCGCCGAAGATATTATCAACACCGTTATTGAGGTCTACAACGAAAACTGGATTCAAGATAAGAACCGCATCGCCGTTTCTACATCTGAATTTATCAAAGAACGTTTGGCTGTAATCGAAGAAGAACTTGGCGGCGTAGATTCTGAAATTTCATCTTTCAAATCAAGCCACCTTCTCCCCGACGTTGACGCCGCTGCGCAGACCTACTTCACCCGCGCCACCAACGCCGACGACGAAGTTCTGCAACTTAACAACCGTTTGAGCATGGCCCGTTACATCCGTAACTATCTCGCCAATTCCTCAAACTCGTTCAATATCCTCCCCGCAAATGCAGGCTTGGAGAACCTCAACATCGAAACACAGATTTCCGAATACAACAAGCAACTTATCGAGCGCAACAACCTCGTTGCTAACTCGTCAACTTCCAACCCGATAGTAGTTTCTCTCGACAACCAGCTCGACGGCATCCGCCAAGCTATCCTCCAATCGATCGACAACTACATCGTGACCCTCAACTCTAACATTCGTGCCGCTCAGACAAACCAGGCTGTAGCCTCCTCTCGCTTGCAGGCCAACCCCTCGCAGGCTCGCTACCTCTTGAGCGTAGAACGTCAGCAAAAGGTAAAGGAAAGCCTCTACCTCTTCCTGCTCCAGAAGCGCGAAGAAAACGAACTCTCGCAAGCATTTACCGCTTACAACTCGCGAATCATCACTCCTCCTACCGGCTCTAACGCCCCCATCTCGCCCAACTCCCGCTCGATAATGCTCATCGCCGTACTGCTCGGCTTGGCTCTCCCGACCGGCGGTATCTACCTCTGCGAGATGTTCAACACAAAGGTTCGTGGACGTCGCGACCTCGACAAGCTCTCGGTTCCGTTTATCGGCGAAATTCCTCTGGGCTACAAACGTCGCAAGGGTCTGCAGCTGCTGCGTAAAGCCCACGAAGATGAGAAAGACCGTCGCGTAGTATTAGTGCGCAAGGGTTCAGGCAACACTATCAACGAGGCCTTCCGCGTAATCCGCACCAACCTCGAATTGATGACCGATGCCGAGTCTACAACGGCCCACACCATCATGATTACATCAGCCAACCCGGGTTCTGGTAAGACCTTCATCTCGATGAACCTCGCAACGGTTCTGGCTATCAAGGATAAGAAAGTTGTTATTATCGACCTTGACCTCCGTAAAGCTTCGTTGTCAACTTATGTCAACAGCCCGTCGGTCGGTGTTTCGGCTTACCTCTCCGGCCATGCAACCATTGATGATATCATGATCCATCGTCCGGTTGAACCGCCAAAGCACATGAACCCCAAAGAAGCTCCGAAGGATCAGTTTGTGGATGTTATCCCGGTCGGTGCACTTCCCCCGAACCCCGCCGAACTGCTCTACTCGCCGCGCTTGAAAGCCATGCTCGACAAGCTCCGCGCAGAATACGACTACGTGCTGCTCGACTGTCCGCCTATCGAGGTTGTTGCCGACGCGAAGATTATCAACCGTCACTCAGAAATGACCGTCTTCGTAGTTCGTGCCGGACTTCTCGAACGCGACATGCTCCCCCGCATCCAAGAGCTCTACGACAACCAGCGCTACCACAATATCGCGCTCATCCTCAACGGTACCGACCAGTCGCACGTTGGCTCAATCGCTTCGCGCTACGGCTATGGCTATGGCTACGGCTACGGCTACCACAAGAAAGAAGATTAATCCCCTCCCCCCTATACAACAGGAAGCGGCCATGTCCAAATCTACATGGCCGCTTCCTGCGTTTAAAGCAAATCATAATTATGATTATACCTAACTCCTTGATAAATAGATTGGAGTTAGTCGACGGCGGCTTTGAGGGAGAGGCCGGTGCGCTCCGACAGGCCGAAGAGCAGATTCATACAGTGGACTGCATTGCCCGCACTGCCTTTTACCAGGGCGTCAACAACGGCATGGACCGATATGCCGGGCAGCGCCGGCGATGTTGTTGGGCGTTCGCTGTCAATGGTCAGCAGGCATTTATTGGTGTTGGCAACTTCTGCCACCTGTGGTTTGCGGTCAACGGGGAATGTAAACGAATGGTCGGAATATGCCTCCTCGTAGAGATGTTTTACGTCATCTACCGTAACGTTACACGGCACATGGATATCAACCAGAATGCCACGGCTACGCGAGGGATGCGTTGACAATCGCAGATTGATTTTCCCATTAAACGTGGGGTCGATAACTTTCATTTCGCGCTCGATTTCTGTAGCTGCAGTTTCGCTGTCTGGGCGGTTCTCCACCGGGGCAACCGGGTCGAGACGCGTTGAAAGCTGCGATGCCAGAATAGCATTATCGCCATAACCGGGCTGCACACCGACCGTTGAAGTCGTCCGACTGTCGCTACGCTCCATAACTCGAGATTCGGGCTTGCGGGGCAGTTCTACAGTGGCATCTATGCGGCCGTTGAGCAGATGATTCTTCGCCATCGGAAAAAGCGCCAGCTCCATAGCTACGGCTACAGCCGACGGGACAGACGCACGCAACGCCCCGCGCACCAACGCCTTGCGATGATACTCCGGGAAACCGTAAACCATTCCATAGCTGCCATCCAGGAAGCTCCCCGTCATGTCGATAATGCGAAGGGCATCCTCTGCCTCTTCATCGTCCATATCGAGTTTATTTAGCGGAGCATCTATTGAGGTTACAAACTTATGAGCTTGCCAAGACTCTCCCACGAGAAACACACAGTTGAGTTTCGACGTGTCGAGCTTATCTGTAAAGCATAAATCGGTATCGCCTATCAAGCCAAGATGATAGCTGTCAAGACGTTTGCCGGCATGCTCAGGCGAGCATACCCCACGCAAAATTACATCGGGATGATTGATTAGAATTCTGATAAGTTCACCGGCGGCATCTGTCTCGCCACCGATTATTCCTACATTTATCACGGTTGGAATAAGGGTTTGGTTAAATGTCTTATTGCAAATGTAGATATTTTTTTTGAAAACTCTGATATTAAATGGAATAATTCCGTAAATTTGTCCTCCAAAACTTTTTATAATGACTAACGCAGAGATTTTTCCCGATATGAACCTTCAACAGAATAACACCACAAGCCCCTCAACTCCGGCGGATATCGCCATCGAAGAATTCGATTACAATCTTCCTGATGAAAAAATTGCTAAACATCCCCTCGAAGTTAGAGATGCATGTAAACTGTTGGTACGCAGCCATGAAGGAGAAATTTCGGAGCACTGTTTCTCGGAGCTGCCCGCACTGCTGCCGGCCGACTCTATGCTCATCTATAATAACACACGCGTAATCAACGCTCGCCTGCGGTTCCGCAAGGCCGCTACAAACCAGCATCAAGAGGGTGCCCTCATCGAAATCTTCTGCTTGGAGCCGGTGCTGCCCGCCGATTACGCCCAGAGTTTCGCAACCACTGAGGCCTGCTCATGGACCTGCTTTGTTGGCAATTCCAAACGCTGGAAAGAGGGCCCGCTGACGATGTCGATCAACATCAATGGTGAAGAGCTGACCCTCGCCGCCGAACGCCAGTCGCGCGACGGCAATGCGTCGGTGGTAGGTTTTTCGTGGGATAACCCCAATGTAACTTTCTCGCAAATCATCTCTGCTATCGGCGAAATTCCGATTCCCCCATATCTAAATCGCGCTACAGAAGCCGCCGACTCTAAAGACTATCAAACCGTCTACTCGCGCATCGAGGGCTCGGTAGCAGCCCCTACCGCCGGACTCCATTTTACCGACAAAGTATTGGAGGAGATCTCCGCCCGTGGCATCCAGCGCCGCGAACTGACGCTCCACGTTGGTGCCGGGACTTTCCAACCTGTAAAAAGTGAACGTATCGGCGACCACCCCATGCACGCCGAATTTTTCGCTGTGCCTCTGACACTCCTCAAAGAGCTTACCGCCTTTACCGGCCGCATCATCGCCGTTGGCACTACATCTGTGCGCACCCTCGAGTCGCTCTACCATGCCGGACGTCTAATGTTGGCAGGGAAGTGGACAGGCGAAGTGCCCCAATGGAGCCCCTACGAAGGAGGCGAACTCCCCACTCCTCGCGAAGCCTTGCAAGCCATCGTTGACCGCCTGGAAGCCGCCGGCCAACAAACCTTCATCGCCTCTACACGCATCATCATCGCCCCGGGCTACACCTATCGCATCGTCTCCGGAATGGTGACAAATTTCCACCAACCCAAGTCGACCCTCCTGCTGCTTGTATCCGCCTTCACTCGCGGCGACTGGCGCCCGATGTACGACTTCGCCCTCACCCACAATTTCCGCTTCCTCTCCTACGGCGACGCCTCCCTCCTCCTCTAACCGCCGCTTTTCTTTCGCTGGGGACGATGACCCCCACAGCCCTACATGTCTTCTACGGTCAGTAAGATCGTCGAGATTTGATATTTTGACAG
>CAZKYD010000106.1:0-8696 GCA_964556875.1 uncultured Alistipes sp. | reverse complement strand
ACAGATAGTTCAGCTGGCGCTCGGCGGTCATTGCCAAACGCACCATGGCGATTTTAACTTTATCTTCTTCAAACGAGATATAGTCGCCATGGAAATTACCACCATGATAGATATTATTAGTGGTGTAATCAACTATGGGGTTATCACATGCTGAATTAATTTCGTTTTGGAGAACACGCGCCGCATTATCTAATGTATCGTAGATCGGACCATAGATTTGAGGAATGCAGCGCAACGAATAGTAGGCCTGCACTTTATGCTCAAAATAGGTATCCTTATTCTTTGCAGGATCGAACAGCTCATGCTCACGTTTCTGCAGACGTTGGCTACCCTTACTTACCTCTCGAAGCCACTGCGCTATCACTTGTTGGCCGGGTTGACGACGACAGATGTTCTCTTCAACCGACATATAATCGTCAAACGAATCTGCAATTTCGTTCATCCAAGCAGCCGCAATAGTTGCATACTTCAGCAGGTTTTCAGCATAATACTGGTTTACAATCGAAATACCAGTCATCACCGAGGTGCCATTCGTTACCGATAAGCCCTCGCGAACATAAATCTGCATCGGCTGCAAGCCTTCTGCTTTCATCACCTCAGCGGTTTCACGCCATTCACCTTTATAGTGGACTTTCCCCTCACCTAACAAGCAGAGTGCGATATGGGCCAACTGAACGAGGTCGCCACTGGCGCCGACGCTACCATGCTTCGGAATGAAAGGATAAATTCCGCGATTTACAAATTCTGAAAGAAGCTGAATGATTGAAGGATGAATTCCGGAGCGAGCCTGCAAGAAAGTGCCGATTCGCACAATCATGGCAGCCTTCACTTCGATATCGCTTAGCGGCTCACCGGCTCCGGTAGAATGACTTCTGATAATATTATATTGCAATTCTTTCAAATGATCATCGCTAACACGCCATTGCGCCATAGGCCCAAAACCGGTATTGATGCCATAGATTACCTTTTCATGGGCAAATTCCTTCAAGAATGCATAGCAATCTTGAACTTGCTTCAAAGAATCCTCCGGAAGTGATAATGCTTGGTTATCAAACAGTATACTATAAACGTCCTTTAATTCCATCTGTGATAAATACGAGCTATCCGATTGTATTAAGTTATTGTGCAAAATTAATAAAAATTCCTTTAATGCCAATAATTCTATCCCTACAATCACGCGTTTTCAAAAAATTTACTTGCAGGCGACAAGTATAGAAATCCGAACAAAGTTACAATACAATCACAGGTGTATTACAATATGAATAATTTATGCAATTTATGAAATTATTTTTAACTTCTCTTTGTTTTTATAAATATGATTACTATCTTTGCCATCGAATCGAACCCTTGAGAACCCTAACCTTAAGATAGAGCACCTGATACATGTGATGCATCGCTGCTCGACTTGCATGGATAAGATTAAACTGACCCTAATTGTTACTTTATAGTATCATGTATAAACACGTATTAATATCACTATGCCTCGCCGGCTTATGCCCAATCGGGATTGTACCGGTAAGTGCTTCAGGGCAGACTGCTGCCCACCAAAGTAAAGGCCTCGTCTCCGGAGAGGTCGTCGACGAATCAGGACAACCGGTGATCGGTGCCTCTGTAGTAGTTGCAGGTAAGAAAACTGGTGTTGCAACCGACATCGACGGTCGTTTTACCCTAAGTGCTCAACCCAACGAAAAGATTACTATCTCTTCAATCGGTTATCTTTCACAGACTCTCACTGCTGGAAATGGACCACTTAGAGTTGTATTGAAAGAAAACACAAGCCAGCTCGATGAAGTTGTCGTTATCGGTTATGGTACATCTAAAAAGCGTGATGTAACCGGTTCAATTTCATCCGTAAAAGCTAAAGACCTTAACACAACAGCATCTTCCAGTGTTAGCCAAATGCTGCAAGGTAAAGTTACCGGTATGAACGCTATACAAGGATCTGCTCAGCCTGGTGCTTCAATCTCCATCAACATTCGTGGCGCTGCATCGCCCAGTGGCGACAACTCTCCGCTTTACGTTATTGATGGTGTTCCGATGCAGACCAACAGCACTGCTGACCCCGGCATCTTCGGGTATGACTATAAGACAGGTGTAAGCCGCGACCCGCTTAACTCTATCAACCCCAACGATATCGAAAGTATCGACGTGTTGAAGGACGCATCTGCCGCCGCTATCTATGGTGCTTCTGCTGCCAACGGTGTTATCCTTATCACAACCAAGAGCGGTAAACAAGGCCGAGTAAACGTAAACTACAGTGGCACATTCACCGCACAGATTCGCAAATCGTATCCCGAAGTGATGGGAGCTCAGCAGTTCCGCGAACAAGCCAACCTTTGGACTCAGGAATACTACCTCTACTCCAATAAAATGGGCGTTTACGGCAACAATCCTATCGACCTTTCAGGATACGTAAAACCCTTTGAGAGCACAACCAACTACACAGCCGACACAAACTGGCTCGATGAAGTTAGTCAAACTGGTTATATTAATGATCAGAACATTTCGGTCAACGGCGGTACTGATCGCACTAAATATTTCCTCTCTTACAACTATTATAACAACGTAGGTATGCTGAAGCAGTCTGGTCTGACTCGTAACAGCGTTCGCTTAAACCTCGATCAGAAGTTTAGCAAGCGCTTCAGCGGTGCTATCAAGATGACCTACTCTAACAATGTTGCGAACAGCACCTCTACCGGCGACTCCGGACAGGGCGACAACATGATGGTTTATGCTTATCGTTTCGCTCCTGACCTTCCCGTTAAAGATGAAGATGGCAACTACACCCGTTCTTACAACAAGCTTATCAACAACCCGGTATCTTACACCGAAATCGAAGATAAGACCAAAACTCAGCGTATATTCGTTGCACCCAGCCTCCAGTTCAACATCCTTGACGGTCTGTCGTTCAAAGTTGTAGGCGGTTACGATAACCAGCAGAGTGTCCGCAGATTCTACATCCCTGTATCTGCAGCCAACACATCTGTGATCAATGGTTTTGCTAACCTCGGCGAAGCTACCGTTGTAAATGCCAGTGCTGAAGGTTACTTCAACTACGACAAGAGCTTCAGCAACGGCGACCACCGCATTTCCGCCGTCCTCGGTTTCGGTTGGTACAAGACCACTTCTGAAGGCTTCGGCATGAGCGCACGCGGTTTCTATACAGACGCATTCGGTGTGGACAACATCGGCATCGCATCTGACAAAGATCAGGAAGGAATCCAATCTTGGCGTTCTGAACGCACAAAGCTTTCGCAATTTGCTCGTTTCAACTACACCCTCTTAAACAAGTATATCTTCACTGTCACCGCTCGTCGAGATGGTTCAAGCTACTTCGCTAAGAACAATAAGTGGGGTATCTTCCCCAGTGCATCTGTTGCATGGCAGATTCAGCAGGAAAACTTCTTGCGCGACTTCACTCCGCTGACCGACTTAAAGCTCCGCGTAGGTTACGGTTCTGTCGGTAACGAAAACGTAATCGGCACAAACTCGCTGTCAGCCTACACCACCGGCTACGACTTCCTTATCGGTAGCACAATGCACTCAGGCGTTGCTCTGACTCGTATTGAAAACCCCGACCTTAAATGGGAAACTGACTACACTCTCAACCTCGGTTTAGACTTTGGCTGGTTCAACAACCGCTTAACCGGTTCTGTTGAATACTACCACCGCGGCGTTAAGGACCTGCTCGACTATCAGACTCTCCCCTCTAACAATGCTGTTGGACGTGTTGCTGCTAACGTAGGCGAAACAAAGAGCGAAGGTTTTGAACTCTCTCTCCACAGCTACAACATTGCTCATCCTAAATTCACTTGGGAAACCACTCTTAACCTTTCTTACATGAAAGCATCGTGGGTAAAGCGTAATCCCGAAGTTGCTCTTGCCGACTATATCGGTGAAACCGATGCTATCGACCAGATTTATGGTTGGAAGACAGATGGTATTATTACCTCGGCAGCCGACATACCCTCTTACATGCCTGATGCACAGATTGGCAATATCAAATATGTTGATATCAACGGTGATGGCGTTCTCGATTCAAAAGACGTTGTCAAACTCGGCAACAGCACACCACGTTGGGTGCTTGGCTTCGGCAATACATGGTCGTGGAAAGGCTTTGACCTGAACATCTACTTCTATGGTGCCTTTGGTATGAAGAAGGAAATGAGCGAAATTCCTGATATCTGGTATCTTGGCGGTAACGGCACAGCTCCCGGCAATACATTCAAGAATGTTGCAACCGACGTCTATAACTCTATCACCGGCACAGGTTGGATGCCAGGCGTTGCTACCAACGTTTACGACTCTTACAACCCCTCCGGTGTTAATGACTTCTATTTAATGGATGCCAGCTACGTTAAGCTCAAGAATATCACTCTTGGCTACTCTCTGCCGGCTAAGTTCTTCGTAAACAACAAATACATCCAGGGCGCACGTTTCTTCATCGATGTACAGAACGTAGCAACCTTCACCGGATACAAAGGATTCGACCCGGAGCTTGACACAACACTCCCCTATCCCCAAGCTCTTTCTCTATCGTTTGGTTTCAACATTAGCTTATAATCGAATTTAGTATGAACAGCAAAATAAAAGGATTAATGCTATCGGTAATGGCATTATCCGCCGTCACATTCAGTTCTTGCGACGACATCCTCGAGACAAAGAACTTTACCGACATCTCTCCTTCCAACTTCTACAACTCAGAAAGCGACATCGACGCCGCCCTGACAGGCATCTACCTCCCTTGCACCACTAACTGGGGCTACAGCGATGGTGGTACCGGTGGTTGGTACAATGCTCTTTTCAACTCCGACATGGGAGCCTATCTGCCTGCAGGCATGTTGTCAACCGACATCATGCGCCCCTACAGCGATGGCAACAACTACGAAGAGTTCACCGTCGGCCCGGCAAACACAGGCGCTCTGACCAACACTTACAACGTGTTGCGCTTCATCGCTCGTGCAACTGATGTTATCGACAACATTGAAAACAGTTCGGTAACAGAAAGCATCCGCAACAAGTATGCTGCTGAAGCTCGCACACTGCGTGCCTACTATCTGTTTGTAATGCTCGACTGGTTTGGCCCGGTAAATGCAAAGCTCGACCCGACAACACTCTCAAGCAACACTATTGAGCCACGTCCTGACGAAGCTACTTATGTTAACTATATCCTCAACGACCTTCAGATCGCAATCGACTGCGAAGACTTCCCGACAAAGTATAACAGCGATGCTGACAACTGGGGCCGTATGTCGAAGGCTATTGCCTACACAATCAGATTGAAGCTCTACATGCACCAGAAGGAATGGGCAAAAGCTAAAGCTGATGCCGAGACCATCATGGGCTTGGGCTACTCTCTGCTCCCCAACTATGAGGATATCTTCAACGGTAGCGCTACTGCTGAAAACATCTGGTCAATCCCCTCAAACACCGCTTCGGATAACTACTACATCACTGAAATCCTCCCCAGCGACTTCATGAAGGGTTACTACCCCGATGGAACAACTTACATTCGCGGCACAGAAGCTTCTCACCTCTCAGGTTGGGCGGCTTACTGCATGCGTTGGGAATTCTTCGACACCTTTGAAGCTAACGACGTTCGTCGTAACTTGATTATCACAGAATACGACAACAACGATGGCAACCACCAAACTCGTCAAACTATGAAGGGCGCAATTCCTATCAAGTTTACCAACTCCCAGTTCTATAACTACGGTATCCAAAAGGAACAGCCCATCTATCGTTATGCCGACGTTCTTCTCTGCTACGCTGAAGCTGAAAATGAGCTCAACGGCCCGACAGGTACTGCTGTAGCAGCTGTCAAGCAAGTTACTGACCGTGCCGGCGTAACTATCCCCGCAAGCGCAACAGCCAACAAGGATGCCTTCCGCGATTATATTCTTCTCGAACGTGGTCACGAACTCTATTGCGAAGGCCATCGTCGTCAAGACCTGATCCGCAACGGTAGCTATATCAGCGGTGCTCAAGCCCGTGGTTTCAACGCCAAGTCATATCAGGTGCTCTATCCTATTCCTCAGGATGCTATTATCGAGGCTGGTGGCATTCTCGTTCAGAACGAGGGCTACTAATCTCTTTGGTTAAATAATTAATATGTGCAGGCATGATTCTAACATTGATGTCAATTTAGTGTTAGATTTCATGCCTGCATTATTTATTCATATCAGATGAAACAATTTACTACTTTATTCATATGTTCATTGGGCTGCCTAACGGCAAGCCCGATTCTCCACGCTACCGATAATTCGCCCTATGAAATTTCTGCCGTACAAGCTGTCGACAAAAATTATAAAATCATACCGATGGGCACTCCGACTAATCCGTCAGGCACTACCGTTCAATGCAATGAGAAAGGCTTCCTGATCAACGGAGTCCCGACAATTCCGGTGATGGGCGAATTCCATTATTCGCGCTACAGCCCCGATGAATGGGAACGTGAAATACTCAAAATGAAAGCCGGCGGGGTTAACATTTTGGCAACCTATGTCTTTTGGATTCATCACGAGGAGATACAAGGACATATCGACTGGTCAGGTTCTAATAACCTTGCTCAATTTCTCGATATTTGCAAGAAAGTTGGGATGCCTGTTATCCTGCGCATGGGGCCGTTTGCCCATGGTGAAGTCAGAGGTGGCGGACTGCCGGATTGGGTGGTCAACAGCGGATGTAATTTACGCTCTACAGATCCCCGATTTATGGAATATACTACGAAGTGGTTCTCCGAACTTATCGCTCAGCTGCGCGGACGCCTATGGAAAGAGGGCGGTCCGATTATAGGCGCTCAGTTTGATAACGAATTTGGAGGCCCATGGGAATATCTAAAAGCGTTAAAGGATACAGCCTCATCAATGGGGTTCGATGTACCCATCTATACTCGCACCGCCTGGCCAGGACTCTCTACACCTGCCACTTATGGCGAAATGCTCCCCATGTATGGCGACTATTCCGACGGTTTCTGGGATCGTAGCTTAACCGATATGCCGAGCGAATATCCCAACGCATATCTCTTTAAAGAGGAGAAGATTGCCAACGTAATCGCAACTGAGCAGTTCAGCTCAAACAATAGCGCAGGCGAGGCATCATATCCATATTTCACCTGTGAACTCGGTGGCGGCATGATGACCAGCTATCATCGCCGTATCTTGATCGAGCCAAAAGATGTATATGCCATGTCAATCGTCAAAATCGGCAGTGGCAGCAACCTCCCCGGCTATTACATGTATCATGGTGGCACAAATCCCCTCGGACAGCTTACAACGCTCAACGAAACGCAAGCCACCCCCTACATGAACTATAACGACCTACCGGTAATCAACTATGATTTCCAGGCCCCACTCGGACAGTACGGCCAACCCAACGAACAATACTTCTGGTTGCGTCGCACCCACATGTTCCTGGCCGACTTCGGTAGCGACTTTTTCTACATGGATCTTTCCCTCCCCAAAGACACCATCACTGATGCAAGAACCGATAGCCGATTAAGATACAGCCTGCGTAGCAACGGCACATCCGGCTACCTCTTTGTCAACAACTATCAACGTTTACGTCAGCTGCCAGCTCACCCTAACTCTCAATTTAAGGTAAATCTCGGAGCAGAAAGTATTACATTCCCCCATACACCTGTAACCATTCCGTCCGGAGCCTCATTCTTTATGCCGGTAAACATGAACCTGGCAGGCGCCACTTTGCGTTACGCCACCGCTCAACCGTTTGCTCGCATAGAGTCCGACTCCATATCGACGTTCTATTTTGCTGAAATCAAAGAGTTGCCTGTTTCGTTTGAAATTTCAGGTGTCAATGGATCGAATGACGCTGTATGTTATGAAAATGTAGCGCCCAATCCGATTCAACAATTTGATTTCAATACCGCGACCGGTAAAATTCGCCTGATCTTTGTTGATGAACCGACATCATTGCGTGCCTACAAATATAACAATTGCGTCGTATTCGAAGATGGCGTTCTCTACAACCACGATGGCAACCTCTATAGCGAGACGTGGGTTAACACCGGTAAAAATGCCGAATTCACCCTAACTAAGGAACCTAGCGGCAAACGTCGGATTGAACTCGGTGGTCAAAACGCCGCCCAGCTCCCATCTGCTGAAGATGTAGAACAATATGCCTACACATGGAACCTCACTCTGCCCGACGATCTCACCGATGCCGACGACTGCTTCCTATCTATCAATTATGAAGGGGACGTAGCTTGTATGTTTGCCGATGGGCAACTCATTCAAGACAATTTCTACAACGGCAGAGATATGCTCGTTCCGGTCAAGCAACTACGCGGTAAAGCCATCACTCTAAAGATCCTGCCGGCTTGGAAAGACGATCCTATCTATTTCCAAGAAGACGTTCGTAAACGCTTTGAAACCACAGAAAAGCTAATCTCCCTGAAAGCAATTCCAATCATCAAGCGCCAGACTACACGCCTCTCGGAATAAGTCGCCGCTTTGCCATTCTCCATTCATCCGGTAGGCAAATTCGGCCATGACTATCCCTATTCTGGTAAAAATGGGAAGATTAGGGGTTGCAGGGTTAAAAAAAATGTTGTAACTTTGCACCGAAATTCGTAATCTCTGGCGGGACAAGGCTGCCCGTGAATATTGCGATATTGTTGAATTTTTTTAAGCTTAAAAAAATGGATCTTATTAAAGTAGCCGAAGAAGCTTTTGCAA
>CAZKYD010000105.1:0-8706 GCA_964556875.1 uncultured Alistipes sp. | reverse complement strand
TTGCATAGATTGGGTCGTTGCCAATGAATTGCATCAGCGAGTAGTCGGCACGCACATTCCATTGTCGGCTGAAGTCGTAACCGATTTTGGCATACAGACTCTTCTGATTGAAATTAAAATTATCTTGTGTGCCGTCAGTGCGGTCATAGCTCAGGTTGACAAGTGACGAGAATTTGCCGAAGCGGGTAGTGTTTGACAGCGATGTGCGCCAAGTGTTGTATGAGCCATATTGCGAAGATAGCGTGGTGTGCACACCTTGCTCGTTGGCATTCTTGGTTATAACGTTGATTACACCGCCCATAGCATTTGAACCATACAGCACCGAACCCGGACCGCGCAACACCTCAACGTGGTCAACATAGTCGGTCTCGTAGAAATCAGCCACATGATGAGAGTAAATCCCTGCGAATTGAGGTTGACCGTCAACCATCATGAGCACAGCATTAGTCGGCGAGCCGCCTACGCCACGAATTTTGATGCCACCGGAACCACCGTTGCTCACTCCGAAGCCAAAGATATTGCGCTCCGACACAAACAAGCTCGGCACACGGCCGGAGATTGCAGCGAGCAATTGCCCTTGTCCGGTTGCCTCCAACTCCGAATTGCTGACAGTCGAGACAGTATAAGGCAACAGCGAGCGACCGGTAGCATGATTTGTGCCGGTCACCACCACCTCATCAAGATGTTGTGTCGCAATAGTGTCAGTCGAAAAAGGTGTGGCTGCTGTTGCCGAGCAACTCACAGCCACTGTTATTATAACACTTATGGATTTATTCATTAGCGACGAATGGCTTTAGTCCTTCAACGGCTTCAGCGGCAGTGATGCGCTTGCCGCCATTGTCAAGGTCAATGAGAATATATTTATTATTCCCCATGCCGAGTCCCTTCATGTATGAAAGCTGACGCAAACCGTGGCGTGTTTCGATACGCTCAACAAGATCGTGGTGCTCGGCTTCGGTCATGGCATAAACCAAATCCACACACGCTTGGTCGAGTGCCAAAATATCGGTTGAAGAAAGTATGCCAACATTAGGCGTAACGACAGGAGCAGCACCCTTACCGGCACAGTCGCAGTCAACCGACATATTGCGCATAACATTCACATAGGTGATGTGTTTGCCGAAATGGTCAACTACAGATTTTGTCGATTCTGTCATGCGTTCCATGAGTTCATCTTCGGCGATGCTCCACTGATTGTTGCTATTGGCAGCAGTGTGAATCCATGCTTTGCCGATGCGACCGTCAGCACAACCGATACCGATATTTTTGTTGCTGCCGCCAAAACCACCCATAGCGTGGCCTTTGAAGTGGGTGAGAACAACCAATGAGTTGTAGTTGCCGAGATGTCCGCCAACCGACATATTTTCAAACCACTTGCCGCCGTTAACCGGGAATAATGCAGTCCCTTCTTCGTCAAGAATATCCACGGGACTGAATGTCCATCCATTCACCTTGATGGTTTCACGATGCTGCTCGGTTGTGTAGCGATCTCCCTTGTAGTAGGTGTTGGTTTCAACGATAGTAGCATCATTCAAGTCTTTGGCAAACAGCTGCTTCACCCATTCGCTCGGAATGATGTTCGGACCGTTTTGCTCACCGGTGTGCAACTTTACTCCAACCTTACCTTCAATAGCTCCGCTTACCTGTTCATACGCCTGAATAAGTCCTTCCGGACTCAGATTGCGGGTGAAGTAAACAATTGACTCATTGCCTGTGCGTTGGTCATAGGCAACATAATTGTGGCCGTTAGTCTCGGCGCAACATTGAGCAACGTCATCGCCGGTGGCTTGTGCCATGGCAAGTGCAGGCGCAAATAGCGCCAATGCCAAACCTGATTTAATGATATTCAACATAGTCTATAATGTATTATGAAATTTGCATCTAAGCATAATGGTAATTTACCACCATAAAGTTACATAATATCAGCCAAACTATAATAATCAAAAATTAGGTAGAATTTACCATTTTTGCTTATTATAGCGATTTTGTGAGTTTTTCATCGCCATAAGCTACATTCTCTGCATACTCACAAGCGGTACTTAGGCATCATTAAAAGGCTGCTCACCAATAAAAGCCAAGGCCTAGGTATAAAAAGACGGAGTAACTCTAAGCGATAGACGCTTGTAAGTTACTCCGTTATAGGATGCCACATCAAAGGATGCGATGAAACTCCGAAAGACAGGGTTTGAGTTCTCACAGTCCTTTGTAATCCGCCTGGCAGGAATCCGAAAGGATAAAGCTGCTTCCATCAAAAGATGGAATGGGGCCCGCCATTAGAAAGTAAGTTTGTCTCGGCATTTCATAAATATTTGATGAGTTTCCCAATCAACTTTGGTGTGGCAAAATTTCGTTGTCAATAGGGTTATAAAGGAGATTCTCTTATCTCGTGTGCTCATTTCTATAACGCAAAGTTAGTGCAAAACGTTTAATTGTGCAATAGGTTTGAGAAAAAAATTAGAGTCGGTGCAACATATTTGACATTGCCTACGTCTAAGTAAATGTAGCGAGATGCATAATTAAGCGCTCTGTAAACCGCATATAAATCGATGATTCAATTAACTGATATAAATAAAACATACCCCGGCGCAGTGCCTTTGCATGTCTTAAAAGGGATCAATCTTCATGTCTCGAAAGGAGAACTGGTCGCAATTATGGGCGCCTCAGGTTCTGGTAAATCCACATTGCTAAATATTCTTGGTATTCTCGATAATTACGATTCAGGCGAATATCGCCTGGATGGCACTTTAATTAAAGACCTTTCAGAAAACAGGGCAGCTGAATATCGTAATAAGATGATTGGATTCGTGTTTCAATCCTTTAATCTGATTAGTTACAAGAATGCTTTGGAGAATGTGGCCCTACCATTGTTTTATCAAGGCATTTCGCGACGCAAACGCAATAATTTAGCGATGGAACAATTGGAGAAAATGGGGCTGGCTGATCGTGCCACTCATTTACCGGGCGAACTTTCCGGTGGTCAAAAGCAACGTGTTGCTATTGCCAGGGCAATGATTACCAATCCATCAATTATTCTTGCCGACGAACCAACCGGAGCATTAGATTCATCCACCTCCCACGATGTCATGGCCTTATTTCGCAATCTCAATAGCGAAGAAGGGAAAACCATTGTGATAGTAACCCATGATCCGGGCGTAGGGGAGCAGTGTAATCGCATTATCCGCATTTCCGACGGAATAATTCTGCCAGATACTGCCGTAAAGATATAATCAGAAATTCTGACCAAAGTGTTTGATTTAATTCACGAAATACTCCAAACGTTGAGCCATAACAAGCTACGTACAGCCCTAACGGGCTTATCAGTAGCCTGGGGCATCTTCATGCTGATAACGTTAGTCAGTGTGGCCAATGGAGTTACTCGCTCATTTAAGAATGATATGATGGGCGAGGACAGCCAACAGATGCAAATGTGGGGTGGGCAAACCACAAAGCCCTACAATGGCTATCGCGAAGGGCGTAAAATAGATTTGAAGAATAACGATCTGTCAATTATTGAACGTAAACACGCCAATGTTGTTACCAACGTCACATCTGAAATAACAGGCAGTCAATCTGAGATATCCACCAATACGACCTATATCAATGTCGGCTTTACCGGTGTTTTTCCCTCAAAATTGGCATTGGAGAGATTAGCACTTTCAGATGGCCGTTTTATCTCACAATCCGATCTGGATCATCAAGCAAAAGTAATGGTGCTCCCTGAGGAATATGCCTCGCAACTATTTCCACCGGATGGTAAGGCGGCCGTAGGTAGTAGAGTTAATTGTGGAGGAATTTCATTCTTAGTGATTGGTGTTTATAAGAGCCGATGGGGGAGAACTAACTATATTCCTTACACAACGGCGCGCGTATTCGCTGCTGATAAAGATAATGTCGGCCAATTAACCGTATTATTGAATGGGGTAACGAAAGTTGAAGATGCTGAAAATATTGAAATGGGCATTCGTCATACGATGGCAGCCACTCATAATTTCAACCCGGAAGATATGTCAGGCGTATGGATCTGGAATGCTATCTCACAAAGTCTAAAAATCCAAGGGGCTATCGGGATATTAGACCTCAGCGTATGGATTCTTGGTTTGCTAACTTTGTTAAGCGGCATCATCGGCATCAGCAATATTATGTTTGTCTCGGTGAAAGAGCGCACCCATGAGATAGGTATTCGTAGAGCCATTGGAGCTAAGCCTCATAAAATTCTAATTCAAATTTTATCAGAATCTGTGGCTATTACGACATTGTTTGGGTATATCGGTATCATTATGGGTACAGCATTGACCGAGTTGCTGACCAACATGATACAAGACTCATTTATGAGCTATGTAAAAGTAGATCTTGCCTTGGCGGCCCAAGTGACCGTTGTGCTTATCATTGCCGGAGCATTAGCCGGGCTATTCCCTGCGTTAAAAGCGCTCAAAGTTAAACCTGTAGAAGCCCTAAGAGACGAATGAAAGTGCAATTTTTCGACATAGAAAACTGGAGAGAAATAGGTGCCACGTTAGCTAAGAACAAAACCAGAACGTTTCTTACCGGATTTGGAATCTTTTGGGGAGTGTTCATGTTAGCTTGCCTGTTAGGAGGAGCGCGTGGCGCAGAAGATCTGCTGCGCAGAAACTTCAATGGGTTTGCGACAAATAGTGCCGTACTAGTTCCTGGCAACACTACCATGCCATATCAAGGGCATGCTAAAGGACGAGCATGGGATGCAGACCTAACCGACCTTGAACGGCTTCGCCAACTTATCCCGGAGTTAGACGTAGTAACCACTACCGTCAGAGATAATGTTAGCCTGCGTCATGACCGTTACAGCTATTCCAGCCAGGCATGGGGTGCGCAAGAGGCGTTCACTGATGTAATGTTGCCATGCATCGAAAATGGCCGCTTTATCAACACAGCGGATGAGAAGTTGATGCGAAAAGTTGCCGTAGTTGGGAAGAAAGTTGCCAACGAACTTTATCCCGGAGTCGTGAATCCGGTCGGTGAACAGATTCAGATCAATGGAATTGTGTATACCATTGTGGGTATTGCTTACCAAACCAGCGAAGTGCAACTGGGCGGGCGCATCGATGAAGTAGTGATCATTCCACTATCAACATTCCAAAAAGCTTTCAATCTTGGTGAAAAAGTTGGAATGATTATGGTGGTTGGAAATCAAAATGCCAACCTCACGCTGTTGGAATCGAAATTTCGCCACATACTGTATTCACGTCATCAAATCGCACCTACCGATGATAGTGCCCTCTGGTATCTAAATATTTCCGAGAGATTCTCGCAATTGGATTCACTGTTTATCGGGATATCTTTCCTTGCCGGATTTATCGGAATATCTACATTAATTGCCGGTATTATCGGTATCGGGAATATTATGTGGGTGATCGTTAAAGAGCGCACACAGGAATTTGGCGTACGTAGAGCCATCGGGGCCAAACCTGCTGATGTTACTATCCAGATTCTTTCTGAAGGGGTAACCCTTACAGCAGTAGCCGGATTTGCAGGAATAACTATGGCCTGCATAGCCCTTGGCGTAGCGCAACACCTTACCGCCAACGATATTTCCACACCGCAATTCCAGATGAATATCTGGCAAGCCGGAGGCATTATCCTGGTATTTGCCGTTTTGGGCACATTGGCAGGACTTATTCCTGCCCTTAAAGCGATGCGTATCAAACCGATAGAAGCATTAAACGACAAGTAAACAACAAAGAAATAAAACGAAATAGCAGCATATAATCCTGAACTTATGAAAAAGTTTTTCAGAATCTTAATGTGGGCGGTAATAGCCCTTATATTCGTAGGCACATTTGTATATCTAATTCTCAATTCCAGAGATAAAGATATCACTTATGAGTTAGTATCACCTACCACTGAGACTATTGAGCGCACAACTGTGCTCACCGGCGATATTGAGCCTCGTGATGAAATTGAAATCAAGCCCCAAATCTCCGGTATTATTAGCGAAATTTTAGTGGAACCCGGCGATCACGTCAATTACGGAGATATCATCGCGAAGATCAAGGTTATCCCCGAAGCTTCGTCGCTTTCGTCGGCTGAAAATCGCATTCGTGTTGCAAAGATTTCATTGGAAGAGGCTCGACTGACTTATGAGCGCACTAAAACCCTCTATGATAAAAAATATGAAAGCCGCGAGAAATATGAGACTGACTATGCTGCCTACGAGCGTGCAAAACAGGAATTAGAACAGGCTAATGACCAGTTGCGAATTGTGCGTGACGGTGTGTCGGCCTTTGACACTCAAGGCTCCAACACGTTAGTAAAATCAACCGTAACCGGTATCGTTTTGGAAGTACCGGTAAAGGTTGGTAGTTCGGTTATCCAATCGAACACATTTAACGATGGTACCACAATAGCAAAGATCGCCGATATGACCGACTTGATTTTCAAAGGTAAAATCGATGAAACTGAAGTCGATCTACTCAAAGAAGGGATGAATGTAAAGATTGCAGTTGGCGCAATTCAAGGTTCGGATTATTCAGCTGTGATAGAGAAAATTGCCCCGATGGCAACTGAGGAGAATGGCACCAACACCTTTGAAGTAAAAGCTGCCCTCCACACCACTGACAACGAGAAACTGCGTGCCGGTTATTCGGCAAACGCGACCGTTGTTTTGGAGAAAGCCGACAACGTTTTATCTATCCCGGAAAGGTTAGTGGAATATGCCAACGACTCCACATTCGTTTACGTTCTTACCTCAGGCGATGCAAAGCCGCAGAAGTTTGATAAAGTTGCTATCACAACCGGTCTGTCAAATGGCTTAAATATTGAGGTTAAAACGCCGTCTAAGATTAATTTGAAATCGCAACTTCGCGGCAACAAATTGGATGAAAACAGTGCTAATGCTCAATAACGGATGGAGGTTACTATGAGAAAAAAGATATTCATAACTTCAGCATTATTAATCTTCGGTACAATAATGCTATCGGCAGAGGAATTATGGTCGCTTCAGCGCTGTGTAGACTACGCCAAAGAGCATAGCATCACTATTAAGAATAGTCGCTTACAGGTTGACCAGTCAGAACTGGCTGTTACTTCTGCTAAAAATGCATTTCTACCCACACTGTCAGCAAATACCTCGGAGGGGGTAAATTTTGGTCGTGGTTTGACGTCCAACAATACCTACTCATCGAGCAATACCAGCAACTTCCAATGGGGCGTTTCGATGTCACTACCTCTATTTCAAGGCTTATCAAATGTACGTCAACTTAAGGCTGCCAAATCCTCGTTAGAGCAATACCTCCTTGAATATGAATCAGCAAAAGATGATTTAACGCTGAATATCATTACGCAATATCTGCAAGTGCTCTATAATAAAGAAGTTACGGCAAGCGCAAAGTCGCAGTTAGCATATTCAACGTATGAGGTTGAGCGTCAGCAAGCATTGGTTGATAACGGGAAAGTAGCTGAAGCAAATCTCTATGATGCCGAATCGCAGCAAGCGCAAGACCGACTGCAAGTTGTGACAGCCGAAAATGATGTAAGAGTTGCATTAGTAACACTTGCCAATATGCTTCAGTTGCCATCAGCTGATGGGTTTGATATCGAACCGTTAGCTGAAGATAATCCTGTCATTCCCGGCCCGGACACGGTTTATAGCCGTGCCCTCGAGCACAATCATTCAATCCTCTCAGCCAAGCAGGGAGTTGTGGCCGCCGGCGACCAAGTTGCATACGCTCGTAGTGGTTATATGCCTCGCTTAAACTTCAACGCATCTGTCGGTTCAAGTTATTATACCGTGTCCGGTTATGATTCGGATGCGTTTGGCACTCAGATGAAAAACAATCTATCAACATATCTTGGACTAAGCTTGTCCATACCGATCTTTGATGCGTTCTCCACACGCAACAGTGTTCGCCGTGCCCAACTGCAAGAAGTGTCTGCTCGCCTGGAAGTAGATCGTCGAGAAAGCGAACTGTATAAAACCATTCAGCTGGCATATACACAAGCCTCCGGTTCGCGCGACAAATATCTTGCGTCAGAAGAAACCCTGGAGAAGACCCGTCTTTCGTTTGATGCCACTAAAGGGAAGTATGAATTAGGACGAGCAACGCCAGCCGAATTTGAGCAAGCCAAAAATAACCTATTTAACGTTGAGGTCTCTCGCATATCAGCGCGCTACGAATACCTCCTTCGCTACCGCATTCTCCGATTCTACGAGACCAACAGCCTCTAGCGCCCGCCATCCCTCGATGCAAAAAAAATAATTCGCGCAGAATTTGCATAATTGCTGTTAATCGTTTATTTATTAAGACATATCTACGGCAAATATTTGAAACATAGAATATTTGCCGTATCTTTGTATTTGGATGCCCTTTAAGATAGAAGCCCCGTTTGTCACGGCAAGCCGTCTATTAATTGAGCATCCTTTTTTTATCAATTAGCGTATACTTCTTGTTATTTTACAACTGCCACAATGCCATTAATACACCGAAGACAACGTGAGTGCTATCGCATAATATGCAACATTTTCTGTAGCGCAGTAACTTTTCTTGGCTAAATGGGTGTTAAATAAGCCATTTGCACCCACGATTAGCCGAGTTTTTCTGCTGATATGCGGTTAATTATCCGCGTAGAACTTATCCATTATTGCGATGCTTTCTGTATGGTCGTTGGACCAGCGAAAAGCATTGTTTTTGGCAAGGATGAACTGCGGAAAGCCAGTGTAATGCACTTCTT
>CAZKYD010000104.1:0-8707 GCA_964556875.1 uncultured Alistipes sp. | reverse complement strand
TATTTATAATAGCCAAGGCGTTGCCGAAGTTGCCCTTCGATAGCTCCGACACCCAATCGGGGATATCGTTGCTAATCGGGCAGCCCTTCTTGCAATTAGGCACCTTACAGTGGAGACAGCGTTGCGCCTCATGAATTGCTTCGGCAACCGTATAGCTATTTGATACTTCTGTAAAATCGCCGTTCATGACGTTTTGTTTTTACATTGCAAATGCGTTAAATCCACCGTCAACTACGGCTACCGTACCGGTCACGAATGATGCGCCCGGAGAGATCAGATAGTGGATTGTTCCGCAGAGTTCTTCGGGTGAACCGAAACGCTTGAAGGGTGTCTGACGGATAACATCTGCGCCGCGTTCAGTCAGTGAGCCGTCGGGGTTGGTCAGGAGTGCGCGGTTCTGGTTGGTCAGGAAGAATCCGGGAGCGATAGCGTTCACACGAATCTTTGAGGTGAACTTCGTAGCAACTTCGTTTGCCATGAATGCTGTGAAATTGCTGATACCGGCTTTGGCTGCTGCATAGCCTAACACACGAGTCATAGGGCGGAATGCTGCCATCGATGAGAAGTTTACGATTGAACCACGACCGGCTTCAACCATAGGCTTGAGGAAAACCTGAGTGGGGATTACCGTTCCGGTAAGGTTCACGTTCAGCACCTTTTGGAATTCTTCGATTTTGAGGTCGAAGAATGTGCCGGTAGGCTGAATTGTTGCGCCGGGCATATTGCCGCCGGCAGCGTTGAGCAGGGCGTCGATACGGCCATATTTAGCCATGATTTCGTTGCAGTTTTCCTGCACTTTCTCGATGTTCATAACGTCGGTAACGAGGAACATAGCTTCGCCACCCTTTTGGCGGATTTCGGCAACCAGCTTGTCACCCTCCTCCTTGCGACGTCCGAGCAACACTACTTTTGCGCCCTGGAGAGCAAGATATTCGCCGATGCAAGCGCCTAACACGCCTGTACCACCGGTGATTACAACTACATTATCTTTAATATCAAATAGATTTTCCATAGCGAATCGATGTTTAGATCAGTTTGTTTTTCAGTTCGTTATCTACGGTTGCCATTACACCTTCAACCTGACCAAGAGCGAGCATACGGCCATGGAAGGAATATCCGGCGTTGTAGCCCATCTTCTCATCGCCGAGCATCAGGGGCGCATGGTCGACACGCATTGGCAGCCCGGGGTTTTGACTTTCAAAGGTGCGGACAAGGCTGATAATGTCGGCACGTCCTGCCAGATGGCTTGCCTCTTTGAAGTCGCCATTTGGGAGGACATCGCATGAACGCAGATGAACAAACCATGTGCGCTTTGCGTATTTGCGGGCGAGTTCTGGAACATTATTGTGGGCGCCGGCGCTGAGCGAACCTGCGCAGAATGTCAGGCCATTGTGGGGATCAGGCACAGCATCGAGGAACCAGCGGATATCTTCGTCGCAAGTTACGATGCGGGGCAAGCCGAGAATCTGCAATGGGGGATCGTCGGGGTGAACACACATCTTGATGTCGTATTCGTTGCAGACGGGCATGATGGCTTCGAGGAAATATTTCATGTTAGCGCGAAGTGCATCCTTGTCAACCCCTTTATACAGGGCGAGAATCTCGCGGAATTTTTCAACCGGTTTCAGTTCATCTTCCGAGATGTTGCCGTTAACAAAGCCTTGAGTCTTTACGATGATATTGTCGACGAGTTTCTTTTCTCCTTCAGCGGTCATTGTGGCTGCAATCTCCTTGACGCGGGCAAGGGTGTCAGCGTCCCAGTCAGCTGCGGCATTTTCGCGTTTCAGAATGTGGATATCGAAATATGCAAATTCAGCACGATTGAAATAGAGGTTTGAGGTGCCGTTCGCGTTGGGGTATTCAAGGTCGGTGCGCGCCCAATCCAATACCGGCATAAAGTTGTAGCAAACGGTTTTCACGCCTGCCTTGCCGAGGTTGCGCAGGCTCTCGATATAGTTAGCAATCAGGGCATCGCGGTCGTCACCGGCATACTTGATAGATTCGCTGACGGGCAGACTTTCAACTACCGACCAACGCATCCCGTAGGATTCAATCAAGTTACACATCTTCTTGACCTCGTCCAACGACCATACTTCGCCGTTGGGGATATGGTGAAGTGAGGTTACAATTCCCTCAACACCGATTTGGCGGAGCATGTCGAGCGTAATTTTGTCGTTAGGCCCGAACCATCTCCAAGTTTTTTCCATCATATCGTTTTTGCTTTATGGAGAAATTATAGTTCGAAATATTTTTTTGCGTTGTAATAGCAGATGTCCTCTACCATCTGGTTTATGCGAGGCATCTCTTCAGCCGGGATGAGCCCTTTTTCTACGTCGTTGCCGATAAGGTTACAGAGCAGACGACGGAAATATTCATGGCGCGGATAGCTGAGGAAGGAGCGCGAATCGGTCAACATACCGACGAATCGGCTCAACAGCCCTTGCATTGAGAGGGCGTCGAGCTGGGCTTCCATTCCCTTGAGTTGGTCGTTGAACCACCAGCCTGACCCCATTTGCATCTTGCCGGGTGTCTTTCCGTCTTGGAAATTTGCCAGCATGGCTGCTACCCAGGTGTTATCGGCAGGGTTGAGATTATAGAGGATTGTTTTTGTCAGTTTGTCTTCGGCGCTGAGGCGGTCGAGGAAGCGGGCTATTGCCTGAGCGTTGGTGCTGTCGCCGATAGTATCGAAGCCGGTGTCGGCACCGAGTTTGTGGAATGCGGCGCTGTTGACATTTCGCATCGGGCCGAAATGGAACTGCTGTACCCAACCTTTTTCAGCGTTCATCTTACAGAGATCGAACAGCAGGACGGTGTCGAAAATCTGTTGTTCGTGGGCTGAAAGTTGAGCCTTATTGAAAAGGTAGCGAGCTTCTTCATGCAAAGTTTCTGCATCGCGGTTTTGCGAATCGAAGGGGAACACGTTCATGCCGTGGTCGGCAACTCGGCAACCATTTTCGGCGAAGAAATCATGGCGGCGGCGCAGCGCTTCCACTAAGGTGTCGTAGCTGTTGATTCTGACGCCTGAAACTTCACTGAGTTTTGCCAGATAGTCGTGGTTGCGAGTAAAGGCTTTATCCGGACGCCACGCCGGGAGCACGGTTGATTCAAACCCGCTCTGCTTGATGGCGCGATGATATTCGAGAGAATCAATAGGATCGTCGGTGGTGCAGACTGCCTCCACGTTATAGTGGCGCATCAGCCCGCGAGCCGAGAATCCAGGTTGTGCCAGCAGTTCGTTACATTGGTCGTAGATTCGGCGTGCGCTTTCAGGATTCAGCACCTCATAGATGCCGAAGGCGGTGCGCAGTTCGAGGTGGGTCCAATGATAGAGCGGATTGCGGAACGTAGCCGGGAGAGTTTCCGCCCATTTCTGAAATTTTTCCCAATCGGAGGCTCCACCTGTGATGAAATATTCGTCAACACCGTTGGCACGCATCGCACG
Organism: uncultured Alistipes sp.; assembly: GCA_964556875.1. GTDB lineage: Bacteria > Bacteroidota > Bacteroidia > Bacteroidales > Muribaculaceae > UBA7173. Next base: position 5,265 of record CAZKYD010000104.1, on the reverse strand, counting down.
CCATTTATAGTGGTCGCCGCCGAGCCATAACTCGGTTATCGAACGGAATTTCTTATCTTGTGCAATTTCAGCAGGAGAAAGATGGCAGTGATAATCGATGATGGGCATCTTTGCAGCATGCTCATGATACAATTGCTTTGCCGTAGCGGTTTCGAGGAGGAAATCCCCGCCCATGAAAGGTTGCATATTGTGTTATTTTTTTAAGGTTACAAGTTTATATTTCGGAACGAGAAGTTTCATGATACACCAGCTCAGCAGGTAGGCGAATCCGGCGATCAGGAATACAATCATGTATCCGGCGTTTTTACCCTCCATTCCGAGGAACATCATGTTGGTGTTGGCTGCATAGTCGAATAATCGGCCGGCTCCGAAGTTGGAGCAGAAGCTGCCTAATCCGCTTGCCAGTCCGGCTGCACCGGTAACAGTGGCGACGATGCTCTTGGGGAACATATCGCTGACTACATTATATACATTGGCGCTCCAGCTTTGATGAGCAGCTGCAATCAGACCGATAATCACTACCGGATACCACATTGACAGTTGGCCCAACGGCATCACGGCGATACCAAGAATAGGTACTACGGCAAACATCAACATAGCCTTCATGCGTCCGGCGTAGGGATTCATCTTATTCCTGCCGATGAAGATTGAAGGCAAATATGAGCCGAAAATCGACAGCATCGAGATGAGATAGATGGTGAAGATGGCCGACATACCCTCCCATGAGGCGGTTGAATAGCCATATACTTCGGAGATGAAAGCCGGAGCCCAGAACAGCAGGAACCACCATACCGAGTCGGGCAAGAATCGTCCGAAAATTACAGCCCATGTTTGGCGGAAGGTGAAAGCTTGCAGAATACCGATTTTTTCAGATTCTTCGGGCGCATCGTTAGTTGTGGTTTCGATTTCTTTATCGTCTTGTTCGATGTAGGCTAATTCAGCTGCATTTACATGCGGGTTTTTGTGGGGCTCTTTGTAGATGAAAATCCAAGCGCCCATCCAGATGAAACCTAACACACCAATGAGCAAGAACGACATTTCCCAACCGTAATATTTTGCAATCAAGGGGATAGTAAAGGGAGCAACGAGTGCACCGATTTGAGCGCCGGAGTTAAAAATTCCGGTTGCAAATCCGCGATCTTTTTTAGGGAAATATTCAGCAACAGTTTTGATGGAGCAGGGGAAGTTGCCGGCTTCACCGATCGACAATACGCATCGAGCGCCCAAGAATAGCCAAACGCTGACGGTGGTAACTGCGGTGGTTACCGCTGTTGTATTCTGTATGGCAATCAGGTTTTCTCGCGAACCGATAAACGAAAGGATATAATCACCGGAGACAATGCCGTTAGTAAGTATGCCGCAGAAAGCATGGAGGCAAGCGCCGGTCGACCATACTCCGATTGCAAACATATATCCGCGCTTTGTGCCGACATAATCGGCAAAGCGTCCGGCAAACAGCATCGCTACGGCGTAGACCAACGAGAACACACCGGTAAGCAAACCATAGTCGGCATCGGTCCAGTTAAATTCCGGGGCGATGAAATTTTTCCATGTAAGCGAAAGCACTTGGCGATCGAGATAGTTCACGATAAGCGCCATGAACAACATTCCGCAGATAACCCAACGGAAGTTTGTCATCTTCTGTTGACCGGAATGGTCTGAATGATTTAAGGTCTGACTCATTATGTTTAGGAGTTGAAAAATTTTGTGTTGGATAAATGATTAGGTGGGGCGGAACGCCTTGATGCAAAATTATATACTATCCTGTCAATCTATGCTTTAATATGTTTGGTATATGTTTGCATACGTTCCAACCGTGTTTCATTTTTGTTTGATTTTGTTGCACGTCGGATTTTGCAAAAGTTGCATTTTCGACATTTGGAGCATTGTTATGTTATTTTGTTGCCTACTATTGCAATCAGAAAAATGCCATTATAACTTTGCGGCATCAAATAACATTGATGTCCGCTGCTCGGACTAACCTTTTAACAACAAAATCATGAAACTCAAATCAATTCTGACTGCATGCGCTCTCTTAGTAGGCGTATCAGCATTCGCTCAAACAGCTGCCAAGACAATCGACATGGAAGACGTTACTCGCATTGGTAGCAAATGTGAATATGACGATGAAACTTGCACCGCCACTTTCACCGGCCAGTGGGACCGTTGGATCGATCTTCCCGGTGTGAAGGGTGACATCTCTGCAACTCCCAATATCTCTGTAGAAGTGCTGAAGAGCAACCTCATTCTGAAGTTCTGCGTACGTTACGTCAATGCAGAAGGCAAAACCGAACAGGTTGATGTAGCTACCGTTTACGGTCAGATGGGTAAGATCATCACCTCAAAGAAGGTTGTAAAGCTGAACCTCCTCGAAGCATCTAAGGGTAAGCTTACCGAAGATATGCTTAAGAATGTTTCCTCAGTTCGCCTGGCTGTAGGTAAGACTCTTGGTGACGAACCTTGGGAAATCCAGTTTGGCGAAGTGAAAATCTACTAATACTGGAATTAGACAATCATATATTGGCATAGTGGAATCATAGGAATAATAACATGATGGTTTTCATAACTGATTATAACTTGTAAGGTAAATAAAAAAGGATTGCATTAGTTTATTGAATAAGAGTGGATGCTCTTTGGTTCTATTTAGTGTCCACCTTATTCAATTTCCACTATGTCTAACATAACAAAACAATAAATAAGAATGCGTTACTTAGTCCCCAATGACTATATGGCTGATCCTGCGGTTCATGAATTTAACGGACGGCTATACATCTATCCTTCTCACGATTGGGAAAGTGGTATCCCCTTTAATGACAATGGCGACCACTTTAATATGTGTGATTATCATGTTTTCTCTTGCGACGATCCTCTGAATGGTGAGGTTATCGACCATGGCAAGGTGCTCGAAGTAAGCCAAATCCCTTGGGCAGGGCGTCAACTTTGGGACTGCGATGTAGCAGAGAAGGACGGTAAATACTATATGTATTTCCCTTTGAAGGACCAAAATGATATTTTCCGCATTGGTGTGGCGGTTAGTGACGCTCCCTCCGGGCCCTTTATCCCGATGCCTGACCCTATCCATGGCAGCTACTCAATCGACCCGGCTGTCTTCAAAGATGATGATGGAAACTACTATATGTATTTCGGCGGTCTTTGGGGCGGTCAACTTCAACGTTATCGCGACAATAAGGCAATTGAGGCTCCTCACGTGCCGGAAGGTGATGAGTTAGCACTGCCGGCTCGCATGGTTCGTTTGTCTGACGATATGCTTCAGTTTGCTGAAGAACCTCGTGCAATTGTAATTCTCGACGAGAATGGCAACCCGATGAAGGCAAGCGATACAAAGCGTCGCTTCTTCGAAGCTTCGTGGGTTCATAAATATAATGGCAAATATTATCTGTCGTATTCTACCGGCGACACTCATCTGATCTGCTATGCTATCAGCGACAATCCTTACGGACCTTTCACCTATCAGGGAGTAGTGTTGACTCCGGTTGTCGGCTGGACTACACATCATGCTATCGTTGAGTATAAGGGTAAGTGGTATCTGTTTCATCATGATTGTGTGCCCTCAGGAGGTCGCACTTGGCTTCGTAGCTTGAAAGTTACCGAGCTGAAGTATGATGAAAATGGTAAGATTATTACTATCGACGGAGGCTTAAACGAATAAACTATGTATCTACTCGGATTTGACATAGGAACATCCTCGGTAAAGGCATCGTTGGTTGATGCTGTTACCGGTTCATGCATAGCTTCAGACTTCTTCCCGAAGGTTGAGGCTCCGATTAAGGCGCTGAAATCCGGTTGGGCTGAGCAAGCCCCGGATAGTTGGTGGCAATATATCAAGCAGGCTACAGCTGCAATTCTGGCTGCCACAAAGGTTGCTCCGGCGGATATTAAGGCTATCGGTTTCTCATATCAGATGCACGGTTTGGTGATGATCGATCGCCAAGGCGAGGTGATTAGAGATGCTATTATCTGGTGTGACTCGCGCGGTGTGCCTTATGGCGAAAAAGCGTTTCGCGAATTGGGCGCTGAGCAATGTTTGAGTCATTTGCTCAACCAGCCAGGCAACTTTACCGCGACAAAGTTGGCGTGGGTAAAGGAAAATGAACCTGCTAATTTTGAGCGCATCTATAAGGTAATGCTTCCGGCCGATTATATTGCATATAAGATGACCGGCGAAATCGTTACTAATGCTGAAGGACTGAGCGAATATATGCTATGGGATTTCAAGTCAAATTCGCCTGCCTGGTTCTTGGCGGATTACTTCGGTTTCCCGCATGATATTCTGCCTGAAATTCGCCCCACCTTTGGCGAACAAGGACGGTTGACGGCATCGGCAGCCGCCGAACTCGGCTTGGCAGTTGGCACCCCAATTACCTATCGCGCCGGCGACCAACCTAACAATGCATTGTCGCTGAATGTGTTTAATCCCGGCGAAGTTGCATCTACCGGTGGTACTTCCGGTGTTGTATATGGTATTAACGACACGATTGATTATGACTCACGTTCGCGTGTGAATAACTTCGCTCATGTAAACCATTCTGCCGAGCAGACCCGCATCGGCGTTATGACCTGCATTAACGGAACAGGTTCGCTCTATTCATGGATGAAGCGCAATATTGCTCCTGCCGGATGCTCGTATAACGACATGAATGAACTTGCAGCCAAATCGCCTGTAGGCTGTTGCGGCGTCAGTGTGCTCCCGTTCGGCAATGGCGCGGAACGCATCCTTGAAAACAAACAGATTGATAGTTCAATTCTGGGTATCAATTTTAATATCCATAACCAGACCCACTTACTTCGTGCGGCTCAAGAGGGAATCGTATTCTCTTTCATGTATGGCATGGAGATAATGTCGAAAATCGGATTGGATATTAAGAAGATTCATGCCGGCCACGCTAATATGTTCCTGTCGCCGCTGTTCCGCGACACTTTGGCCTCGGTTTCCGGTGCTACAATTGAACTTTATGAAACTGATGGCTCGGTAGGCGCTGCCAAGGGCGCCGGTATCGGAGCCGGAATCTATAAGGATAATACCGAAGCTTTTGCCTCGCTGAAGCTTATCGATGTTATCTATCCAAAGGCTGATTCAACCCCATATATTGAAGCTTACAATCTCTGGAAATCACGCCTTGAAAGCAGGTTATAGACTGCTTTTCCACTCGAAAATTCTATTTCACAATCTAATATAACTTGAATAAAACAATGGCAACAAAAGAATATTTCCCCGGCATAGGGAAAATCAAATTCGAAGGTACC
>CAZKYD010000103.1:0-8827 GCA_964556875.1 uncultured Alistipes sp. | reverse complement strand
CAACCGACAGCGTTCAAACGCCCGCAGAATCTCTGCGGGCCCGTTTGGCGCAGGTAGTTGATTCCGGTAAGGTAATCTTCGGCCACCACGACGACACCGCCTATGGCCACACTTGGAGCTACGTTGAAGGCCGCTCCGACGTCAAAGATGTAGCCGGCGATTATCCCGGCTTGATGAACTGGGATTTAGGTCTGATTGAGCATCTCTGCCCCGTTGAATTAGACTCAGTGCCCTTCGATTTCATCCGCAAAGAAGTTGCCAAGCAAGACCTTCGCGGAGGCATCAACTCCTTTAGCTGGCATCCCCGCAACCCACAGACCGGTGGCGACGCGTGGGACACATCCTACGCCCCGGTTCACGAAATGGTTACCCCCGGCACAGCGCTTAACGACACTATCTGCCTCTGGGTTGACCGTGCCGCCGACTTCATCCTCTCGCTGAAAGATGCCAAGGGCAACCGCATCCCCGTAATGTTCCGCCCCTGGCATGAACATACCGGCTCATGGTTCTGGTGGGGTAAAGACTATTGCACCCCTGCCGACTATAAAGCCCTCTGGCAGCTGACCTACGACCGCTTTGCAGCGAAAGGGGTCGACAACGTTGTTTGGGTTTACTCCCCCGACAAGCTCGCCTCTGCCGATGAATACGAAGAACGCTATCCCGGCGACAAATATGTTGACATTCTCGGCACCGACGCCTATCATTTCAACGGCGCCGAAGGAATCGAAGAATACCAACAGCGTGCATGCAAGCAGCTCGATGCCGCCCTCGCCCTGGCTCAAAAATCAGGCAAACTGATCGCGCTGAGCGAAACCGGCCTTGAATCGCTGACCGTCAGCGATTGGTGGACCAACGTGCTGCTTCCCATCTGCAAGAAATATCCCATCGCCTACGTATGCGTATGGCGAAACGCTCATAACAAGCCGGAGCATTTCTACGCTCCCTACCCCGGACACGCTTCGGAAAAATCATTTATTGAATTTTATAAAGACAATCACACGCTGTTTGCCGGTGATTTACAAAGGTACAAATAAGCATATATAAGGTAAGACAAATGACAACTTTTGAAAAACGCAAAAATCAGGTTCTGACAGATTACGAAAATCTGATTGCGCGCAAGAACACCCCCCTCGAAGGGAATGGCGTTTATTGCCGCTATGCTAATCCCGTTGTTACGGCAGAAATGGTGCCCCCATTCTGGAAGTACGACTTCAACCCCGAAACAAACCCCTACTTCATGGAGCGCATCGGCATCAACGCTACGCTCAACTCAGGCGCCATCAAACTCAACGGTAAATACCTCTTGGTAGTGCGCGTTGAAGGCAACGACCGTAAATCGTTCTTCGCGGTGACTGAAAGCCCCAACGGCATTGACAACTTCCGCTTCTGGGACCACCCCATCACAATGCCCGACACTGAAGATCCCGCCACCAACGTCTACGACATGCGACTGACTGCCCACGAAGACGGCTACATCTACGGCCTCTTCTGCGTAGAGCGTCACGACGACTCGCAGCCCGGCGACCTTTCGGCAGCTACCGCCACCTGCGGTATCGCTCGCACAAAAGATATGATCAACTGGGAACGCCTCGACGACCTGAAATGCAAGAGCCAGCAGCGCAACGTTGTGCTCCACCCCGAATTTGTTGATGGCAAGTATGCCCTCTACACCCGTCCGCAGGATGGCTTCATCGAAACCGGTAGCGGCGGTGGCATCGGTTGGACCCTCATCGACGATATTGCCCACGCCGAAATCACTCGCGAAGAAAAGATTATCGACGAACGCATCTATCATACCATTAAGGAAGTTAAGAACGGCGAAGGCCCCCACCCCATCAAGACCTCGCGCGGCTGGCTTCACCTCGCCCACGGCGTACGTGCCTGCGCTTCAGGCCTGCGCTACGTGCTCTACATGTACATGACCGCCCTCGATGAGCCCTGGCGCAAAATTGCCTCTCCCGGCGGCTACTTCATGGCTCCCGTAGGGGAAGAATACATGGGCGACGTGATGAACGTTCTGTTCACCAACGGCTGGATTGCCGACGAAGATGGCAAAGTATTCATCTACTACGCTTCGTCAGACACCCGCATGCACGTTGCAACCTCAACCATCGACCAGCTTGTTGACTACTGCTTCAACACCCCTGCCGATGGCTATACAACTTCTGAATCGGTAAAAACTCTGAACTCACTTATCGATAAAAACCTTAAATTTATAAACCAATAATCACAATGGCTGCACTGAGAGAAAAAATCGGTTATGGCTTCGGCGATATGGCTTCCTCCATGTTCTGGAAGGTATTTAGCTATTATCTGCCCTTCTTCTATTCCAACATTTTCGGACTTAGCCTGGTAGACGCAGGTATTCTTGTCCTAATCACCCGTATCTGGGATGCCGTGTCAGACCCGATGATGGGCGTAATCGCTGACCGCACAAAGACCCGCTGGGGAAAATATCGTCCCTACCTGTTATGGTTTGCAGCGCCTTTCTCAATATGTGGCATACTTCTGTTTACAACCCCCGACTTAGCCTATGCCGGGAAACTGATATGGGCTTACGTCACTTATATCCTGATGATGACGGTTTACACCGGTATTAACGTGCCTTACGGAGCTATGCTCGGCGTGGTTACCGACGACACCGATGAAAAGACCGTCTTCTCAGCTTTCCGTATGACCTTTGCATATGCCGGCTCATTCGTAGCGCTCTTCTGCTGGGATCCCCTTTGCAATCTCTTCAAGAACACATTCGGCGCATCCCCCGCTACAAGCTGGCAGCTTGCAATGGTTGTAATCGCTGCTGCATGCTTGGTTCTGTTTGTCACCTGCTTCATGCTGACACGCGAGCACATCAAGGCCGTGCCTACCGGCTCAATCGGTAGCGACATCAAATCGCTGCTGGCCAACAAGCCTTGGTGGTTGCTCATCGGAGCCGCCCTCTGCTTCAACCTCTTCAACACAGTGCGCGGTGCTACCGTAGCATACTTCTTTGCCGACATCATCGGCGAACAAGCCCAGCTGAATTTCGGTCCCCTCGGCAACATTCTGTTCTATTCCGGTCTGTTCCTCGGCGTAGGCGAAATCTCCAACCTCATCGGAGTGCTAATCGCCGTACCTATCGCCGGCCGCTTCGGAAAGAAGACAACTTTCATCATGGTCAACGTATCGCTGGCCATCCTCAGCGTTATCTTCTTCTTCATCCCCTGCTCACCTGCCGGATATTGGATGATGCTGCTGATGCAGATCGTAATCTCGCTCTGCACCGGAATCATGTCGCCACTCGTATGGTCAATGTATGCCGACGTTAGCGACTACGCCGAACTCGAATTCCATTCAGCTTCTACCGGCCTTATCTTCTCCTCCTCATCAATGGCCCAGAAGTTTGGTGGCGCAATCGGTGGCGCGGCAGTGCTCTGGTTGCTGAAAGCTGCCGGCTACATTACCGCTACCGACGGAATCGCCGAAGCTGTTCAGCCCGACTCGGCAATTGCCTGCCTGAAGATGCTCATGTCGTTCATCCCTGCCGTAGTAGCCGCGCTGGCCGTACTCATCGTATGGTTCTACCCGCTGACAACCACCCGCATGACCGACATCGTAGCTCGCTTGAAGAAAGTCCGTGCAGCGCAAGACTAAACAATCTTCTTGCTTTATGATTAATACATTTCGAACAGAGGTAATTGACAATCTTCAGAACAACATTCTGAGCTATTGGATTGACAAGATGGTCGACCCTCGCGGAGGCTTTTACGGCCGACGCGACGGGCATGACCGCCTCGACGAGACGGCCCCGAAAGGAGCCATCCTGAATGCCCGCATATTATGGTCGTTCTCCGCTGCCTATCGCGTACTGCGCAAGCCGGAGTATCTCGAAATGGCAACACGCGCCAAGCGCGAGATTATCGACCGCTTCTACGACAAAGAATTTGGAGGCATCTACTGGTCACTGACCGCCGATGGCCAACCGCTCGACACCAAGAAGCAGTTCTACGCTATCGGCTTCGCCATCTACGGCCTCTCGGAGTATGCTCGCGCTACCGCCGACAAGGAAGCCCTCGAATATGCCATCAAACTGTTCCACGACATCGAGCTGCATAGTCGCGACCGCAAGAAAGGTGGTTACCTCGAAGCCACTACTCGCGATTGGCAGCCCATCGCCGATATGCGCCTGAGCGACAAAGACGCCAACTCGTCGAAAACGATGAACACCCATCTCCACATCATCGAGCCATACACCAACCTGCTGCGCGTATGGCGCTCCGATGAGCTCCTGGAAGCTACCGAAACGCTGCTCAACCTCTTCCTCGACACCATCGAAGATCCCGCAGCTAACGGCCATCTCGGGCTCTTCTTCGACGACGATTGGAATCGCCAAGACCGTATGCTCTCCTATGGCCACGACATCGAAGCCTCATGGCTCCTTCTCGAAACAGCCCAGGTTATCAACAAGCCCGAGCTCCTCGAAAAGACCCTCAGCCACACCGAGCGCATCGCCCATGCAGCCCTCGAAGGTCGCTGCAGCGACGGCTCGATGGTTTATGAGCGCCACAATTCCGGCGACTTAGACAGCGATAAACACTGGTGGGTGCAAGCCGAATGTGTCATCGGTCAGCTCTACCTCTACCGCTTCCACGGTCATAAGGAAATGTTAGAACAGTCATATCAAACCTGGAAATATATCCTCCAGAACCTCGTTGATCCTGCCGGGGAATGGCACTGGAGCATGAAATCCGCAACCAACACCGTCAACCTTGACGACGACAAAGCCGGATTCTGGAAATGCCCGTACCATAATTCGCGAATGTGTTTGGAAGTTTACGAACGCCTCGCGGAATAACCGACCCGACATTTCATCACTATACCGACAACTGCTGATACAGAGCCTTCCCGCTCCCTATCAGCAGTTGTTTTTTTCTGTAAATTAGGAAAATCCCCTGAAAATCGCTAACTTTGCAACGTAATGAGCGGGCAAAACGCCCCCATTCTAATGTTTTCAACAGGTTTCAATTTGTAATCACATTTCACCCCCGGAAAGTGCTTAAATATCTGAAACGCTATATTAATCTGATTGTCATACTAATCATATCGGCAATCGTTGCTGAAGCAGAACCGGCGAGGCCACAAGTGTCGCTACTGACGGTTGCGCCCGGCAAACTCGTCTACGAGCTCGACGGCCACACCGCCCTGCGCTTCCGCCTCCCCAACGGCGACGACTTTATCGTAAACTGGGGGGTATTCGACTTCAACGCGCCCAACTTTTTATATCGCTTCGTAAAAGGGGAAACCGACTATATGGCGTGGCCCTTCTCCACAAAAGATTTCCTTACCGAATATCGCATCGAAGGGCGCGAAGTGACCGAGCAGGTTATCAACCTCACCCCCGAGCAGGCCTCTAACCTCTACCGCCTGGTGATAGAAAACCTGATGCCGCAGAACCGCGAATATCGCTATAACTACATCTACGACAACTGTGCAACCCGCCCGTTGGCTCTCATCGAGAAAGCCATCGGCTACGATATTAACATCCCCGAAGTTGACGGCTTCGTCTATGGCGAAACCGGGTTTCGCGACCCCGGAGGCAAGCACACCTTCCGCCGGGAAATGGCGCGCAGCCATGGCGACTACCCCTGGTATCAGTTTGGCATCGACCTCGCCTTAGGCAACGGTCTCGATAAGCAGATTACCCCGCGCGAGCGCACCTACTACCCCCTCTATCTCCGCGAAGCCCTCCGCAATGCGACCTACACCGACGGTTACAACGCCAAGCATTACCTTGTCAGCTCCACCAAAACTCTCCTCCCTGCAGGCGGCCGCGTCACCGAACAGCCTACCCCCTGGTATCTCACTCCGTTGTTCGCAGCCATCCTCGTAATGCTCCTGACAGCCTATGTCGCTGCCACCGACCTGCGCCGCGCCGCCCTACGCCGTTGGTATGACACAATCATCTACTCCCTCTTCTTCCTGCTCTCATTACTACTGACATTTCTGATATTTGTCAGCGTTCATGAGGCCAGCTCGCCCAACTGGTTGTACCTCTGGCTCAACCCCTTGAGCATCATTCCCGCGCTCCTAATCTGGTTAAAAAGTTGCAAACGTGTGGTTTATTGCTACCAAATTTGTAACTTTGCGGCATTATTTTTGCTGTTAGTAATCGGAATCTTTCAGGTTCAAGCACTTAACGCAGCATTTTATCCGCTGATAGCCTCAAGCATGATGCTTTCAGCACGCTATATAATCATAACCCGTCGAAATCAACGTGGCAAATAACTCTACGCAAAATAGCCGCAATTGGATGGCAGCCCTTCTGCTGGGCGCCTCTACCGTTGTGCCCGTAGTTGCGCAGGAACTGCCCCAGCGCCCCCAACTCGTTGTGGGCATCGTTGTCGAAGGGTTATCATCCGACTATCTCGAGCTACTGCGTAGCCAGTTCGGCCAGAACGGCTTCCGCCGCCTTACCGACAAAGGGGTTACAATCCAGGATGTCGACTTCGGCACCACCCTCGACGCAGCAGCCTCAACCGCCATCCTCTTTACCGGTGCATCGCCGGCAACTAATGGTGTCGGCTCGGCAACCGTATATAACCGCGACGACCGTCGCGCCCGCTCTACATTCTACGATGCCGACGCCCTCGGCAATTTCACCACCGAGACCCTCTCCCCCACGGCTCTCGAAGCCTCTACCATCTCCGACGAATTGCGCATCTCCTCCGGCGGCTTGGGCTACGCCTACTCTATTGCTCCCGAGCCCTCCGAAGCCATCATCACGGCCGGCCATGCCGGAAATTCCGCAATTTGGATTAACGACGTAAACGGCAAATGGGCAACGACAACCTTTTATCGCGACCTGCCCCAAAAGCCACAGGAAATCAACCGTCGCAACCCCCTGGAATATCGCCTCGACACCCTTCAATGGGTGCCCTCGATGGCCATAGATCGCTTCCCCGATCTCCCCTCATATAAGAAAGCATACCCCTTCCGCCATACCTTCCCCCGCAGCGACAAAAACCGCTTCCGCGCCTATAAGACTTCGGCAGCGGTCAACAACGACGTTGCCTCAATGGCCGTTGACTATCTGCGCACAATCCCCTTCGGGAAGCGCGACGTCACCGATATGCTCTCCCTCTCCTTCACCCTCGATCCATTCCCCTACTCGCGCGATGCCGACAGCCGTCCGGAATTGATGGACAGCTATCTGCGCCTTGACCGCGATTTAGCGCGCATCTTCGATGCCATCGACGCATCAGGCCCCGGAATGGACCGCACCCTCGTATTCGTCACCGGCACCCCCATGACTCGCCGCCAACGTCGCGACGACGAACGATGGGCAATCCCCTATGGCGAATTTTCCTCCCGGAAAGCTATCTCGCTGCTCAACATGTATCTGATGGCCATTCACGGCAACGGCGAATGGGTGTCGGGCTACCATGACAGCCAGCTTTTCCTCAATCAAAAACTAATAAAAGACCGCAGCCAAAACCTCGCGGAAATGCGCACCGAAGCCGCTCGCTTCATGGAGCGCATGAGCGGTGTCAGCCATGCCTGGACCCTCGATGAAGTGCTCGCTTCCGAGGCCTCCGAGCGTCCCGAAGCCTTCCGCCGGAATATCGTTGCCCGCAATGCCGGCGACATATTCATCGCCATCTCCCCCGGATGGCAAGAAATCGACGACGACTCCGACACCGAAGCACCGGTGCGCGTAGTTCGCGCCGTAGCATCGACAGCTCCGGTCTATATCTTGGCTCCGCAAGTTGCGCCCAAAACTATCGACATCCCGGTTGATGCCCGCGTAATCGCCCCGACCGTATGCCGAATCTTGCGTATCCGCTCTCCCAACGGCGCCTCTCTCCCTCCCCTGCGCCTGTAATAATCCAAATTAGTAAAAATTATCTCAACCTACTATAATGTCACTGACAACACTTTTAAGCAAGATTTTCGGCAACAAGTCGCAGCGCGACCTCAAGGAAATCAAGCCGATTGTAGATAAAATCAACGCCATCGGTCCCTCTCTCAAAGATCTGACCAATGACCAACTCCGCGCAAAGATCGACGAAGTGCGTGCCGACATCGCCGCTGCCACAAAGGCCGACGAAGACGCCGCTGCCGAGCTCCGCGCCCAAATCGAAGAGCTCCCCTTCGACCAGCGTCAACCCCTCTGGGATAAGATTGACGCTCACGAAAAGAGCATCCTCGACATCATCGAAGACAAACTCAACGAACACCTCCCCATCGTGTTCGCTACCATGCGCGAAACCGCTTCGCGTTTCGCCAATAACGAAACCATCGAAGTTACCGCTACCGACCTCGACCGCCAGCTCGCCGTTGAAGGTCGCGAATTCGTCTCTATCGAAGGCGACAAGGCTATCTGGAAAAACAAATGGATGGCAGGCGGCAACGAAATCACCTGGGATATGGTCCACTACGACGTGCAGCTCATCGGTGGCGTCGTGCTCCACTCCGGTAAAATCGCCGAAATGGCTACCGGTGAAGGTAAGACCCTCGTGGCAACCCTCCCGGTGTTCCTCCGCTCCCTCTCCAAGCGCGGCGTTCACGTTGTGACCGTCAACGACTACCTCTCCAAGCGTGACTCCGAATGGATGGGCCCGCTCTACATGTTCCACGGTTCTACCGTCGACTGTATCGACAAGCACCAGCCCAACACCCCCGCTCGCCGTCGCGCCTACAACTGCGATATCACCTTCGGTACGAACAACGAATTCGGTTTCGACTACCTTCGCGACAACATGGCCATGTCGCCCGACGACATGGTGCAGCGCAAGCACTACTACGCTATCGTCGATGAGGTCGACTCAGTGCTTATCGACGATGCCCG
>CAZKYD010000102.1:0-8858 GCA_964556875.1 uncultured Alistipes sp. | reverse complement strand
CAGGCTGTATCTGTATGGTATACCCTCCCCATCAACTTCAAGCTCCAGCAGTAATACCCTTAACTTGACGAAGCTTTCATAGGCTTCTTCAAAATCGGAATTCTACTTCCAACTCCAAAAATAAGCGGCGCTACTTTTTTGAGTAGCGCCGCCTTTTTTGTATTATTGAAATGGATTATTCGGGCTGTGAGTAAAGGGCAGCTGCGCGGGGATAGGAGTTGAGAATGCTGGTGGGATGACCGTTCTCGAAGGCGCCGAGCGAGTAGTCGTGAAGGTTGCCGTCGGGGTCTACGGTTTGGAACATTTCGGGCGCCCAATAGAATACTCCGGTACAAGCGCCATCGGCATCGTTAATTACGGCGTCGAACATTGTGTTCATAAAGGCCAGACCTTCGTCGGGTTTCGAGGCTTCAACGCCGGTCTCAACAATCATTACGTCGCAGCCATATTTTGCATGCAATTTGCGGATGTTGTCGATGGCATCGCGCAGGGTGGATTCGGCATCCGGTTCGTGGTTGTAGAGCATAGCCCAATAGGGATAGACGCTCATGCCGATTATGTCCCATTTCGCGCCATTAGCTTTCAGGCCGTCGAAGATTTCGTTATAGGTGGCGTTGTCGAAGCCATTATCGAGGTGAACGATAACGGCGGCTTCGGGATACACACTCTTTACGGCATCGTAGCCGGCAGCAGTAAGAGCGGCATAGTTGGCCATATTCCCTTCCGAGAGTTTCCCCATCGGCCAAAGGAATCCGTTTCGAGTTTCGTTGCCTACTTGTACCCATTTTACATTGATACCGTTATCCTTTAGCAGCTGGAGTGTTTCAGCGGTATGATTGGCGAGGGCTTTTTTCATCCCTTCAAGGTCGAGATTTTTCCACGCTTCGGGTGGAATCTGCTTTTCAGGATCAGCCCACCAATCGGAGTAATGGAAATCAATCATAATCTCCATGCCGAGGGCTTTTGCGCGTTGAGCCATGGTCAGCACGTCTTCTTTCGAGCTCCATCCGCCACGGGGATTAACCCATACGCGCAGACGTACGGCGTTCATGCCGTAGTTCTTCATCAGTTGGGTGTTCTCGGTTACTACGCCCAGGGTGTCAGTTGAAAACACTCCACGAGCTTCATCGGAAGTAGTGCCACTAATATCGGCGCCGAGCCATAGTTCGCGCGGTTTTGTGGCATCGGCATTCAGCGCCATGCCGAGGGAAAGCGCGCCGGCAAAGGCCAGTCCGGTAAAATTATTTAAGGTTAGCATTATTGTGATTTATATGGTTAAATTCATTATGGTTAACTTTGTTTAGAGAGGGTTTATATTGGCAGCCCTTTTACTGCTCCATATCGTCAATCTTTTCGATTCGCTTCAGGCGGCGGACAACGGCTATTGTGACCGGGAGAATGATAATCTCATAGACAGTTTTGAGGATAGCTTGAGTCAGAATCAGCGAGATAATCGTATCCGACGGAAGTTCGCCGGCAAAGGCGATAGGGAAAAATATCAATGAATCGACTCCTTCGCCCCATAGCGTAGAGACGATAGCGCGTAGCGAAAAGCGCCATGTAGAGTCGTTGTTAGAGCGCTTGGCAGAAATTTTCATGCGGCTCATGACGTAGGCGTTGACCATCGAACCACAGATAAATGCAGCGAAGCTGGCAAACATAATGCGAGGCACCGAGCTATATATGCGCTCCATAGCGTCTTGGGCATCCCAATCGGGACTGCCGGGGAGCGCTATCGCTAAATTTAGCATTAGCGATACTAACAGACTCATAGCGAAGCCCAGCCAAATTACGAGGCGCGCCTTGCGAAACCCATAGATTTCTACAATGCAGTCGTTAATGATATACGAAACGGGGAAGAGCGCCAATCCTGCCGTTACGGTTAGAAAACCGAAACTAACGGTCTTAATTTCGATCAGGTTGGAGATTATCAGACAGACAATAAATAGAACTGTCAGCAGGAGAAATGGCAGTGTAAATTGGGCCTTTGTTAACGGTGTTGTTCTGTTCATAATTCTTGTTTTTAACGAGGTAGCAAGCACTCGATAATGCAAAGTTACTATTAAACTCTTAAATATGTAGAGTTTCCCGGGGGAAAAATGCTGTCAGTATATACTGAATTAGGTAATTTTTCGGTTATATCCGTATATAAGGATTAGGGCGGATAAATCAGCCCGTTGCTTAACAATGAAACTAAATAGAACTCTTACAACCTTGTTTTCTGCCGCTGTACTGACAGCTGCAAATGCAACCGTGACCACTTATCCTGCTCCAAAGGAAGTGGAGCTTAATAACTCCTTCAGTGTAGAAGTCCGTCAGGGTGGTGGCAATTGGCTGCCTGTTGATGTGTATCGTGTATATGTCGATGAGGTTGTCGAAACCTCGCATAAAGTGAAGCCCACTTCGATGGCGTATTTCGATTTCGATGGCGAAGTGGATGTAAGAGTGGTGTCGAATAATCAGCGGGTAAAAACTGCGAGCGTTCGTCCGCTTTCAAATAATATTCTTCCCGATGTAAAGGGAGATACAATCATGTTTAGTCTCGATCGTCCTCGCAAGCTGTCGATTGAGGTGAATGGCGAAATCTTCGATAATCTTCAACTTTTCGCAAATGCGTTAGACTCGGATGCCCCCACTGCCAAGCAGCTGAAAAAGCTCAAAAAGGATAAGAATTATATCTATTTTGCGCCCGGTTATCATAAGCTAACAGAGGAGCTGACCGTAGGCTCAAATCAGACGGTTTATATCGCCGGCGGGGCGTTTGTCGATGGTGTTATCCGCGTGCGCGATGCTGAGAATGTGAAAATCTCAGGTCGAGGCATGGTTTATCCGAAACGCGATATGGGGATTATGACTATCCGTTCAAAGAATGTGTCAATCTCCGGATTGTTTACCACTCAATGTGGCGTTGGCGAATCAGACGGAGTGGATATCGATAACGTAAAGTTGATGAGCTATTACGGTTGGGGCGATGGCTTCAACGTATTTGCTAGCAGCAATGTTCACTATAATGATGTGTTTGCTCGTACGTCGGATGATTGCACAACGATCTATTGCACTCGCAAAGATTATCATGGCAGCTGCCATAATATCTTGATGGAAAATTCTATTTTGTGGGCCGATGTTGCTCACCCGATTCTGATCGGACTGCATAGCGAGACCGAAGAAGATGAGGTGATTGAAAATGCGGTTTATCGTAATATCGATATCCTCGACATGAAGGAGAAACAAATTGATTATCAGGGCGCAATGTCGATTACCTGCGGCGATAACACTACGGTTCGCGATATTCATTTCGAAGATATCCGTGTAGAAAACTTCCGCGAAGGGAAATTGATTGATATCCGTATCTGCTATAATAAGAAATATTGCTCAGCGCCCGGACTCGCTGTAGAGGATATCTATTTCAAGGATATCGTTTATAATGGAGATAACTCAGAAATGTCGCTGATTATCGGCTACGATGAAACTCGCAAGGTGAAAGGAGTGCATTTCGAGAATCTGATGATTAACGGCAAGAAAATCACTGATGATATGCCCGGCAAGCCGAAATGGTATAAGACCGGCGATATGGCTCGTATCTTCATCGGCGAACATGTAGAAAATGTTACCTTCGATTGAGTAATGCGTGGCGGTCATCCGTATAAATAGGTAGAATAACCTATAAATCGTGTTTTACAATGAAAAAATTCTTTACTCTGACCGCGTTCGCAGCCGCTTTGGCAACGCAAATTGCATCGGCCAATGTTACTTACGGCTCGGTGTTCCCTGTTGACTTCGCATACGGTGTCCCCACCGGTTGGGCTCTCCCTTCTAACAACGCAGACGCTCAGACCCAGGCTGTTGATGACGGTCTGCAGATCACCTGTAATCAAACTGCTGCCAAGTATCGTACCGACATTAAGTACAACATGTTCGGCGATTATAATGGCAACACCGACATCTGGATCGATTTCGATGCCAGCAAGTATAAAGTGTTCGCTATCAAGTTTATAGGCGAACGCCCCAAGAGTGGATGCTTGAAGCTCTCAAATATCTCTGTTTCCAAGAGCTGGATTAAGGGCTCTGAAGGCTACTCACTCTCTGAACAGGGTTGGAAAGACCTCACCGATGCTGATGGAAACCACACTTACTATTGGACTGTTGGTGGTGACAACTGGACCGGTACTCTATCAATCGACCGTATCGAAATCGTAATTGCAGATATTACTGACGATGCCGATAAGACCTTCACCGTTTCTTCGATGAACTGGTATCAGAGCGTTGAGGAGCTCGAAGCTTCTCTTACTCTTCAGCAGGAAACTGCCGTTGTTAACGAAACAACCAAGAAGGGTTATGCCGACTTTACTTCTGCTTGGAAGGATGCTGCCGATGGCGCTGTCCTCCTGGTTAACGAAGACCAAGAAGTTAGCGAACGCTTGAATTCTGATAGCCGTAGCATCACCGTAAAGGGGGCAACAAAGGACACCAAGATTACTCGTAAGAAAGCCGGCAATATGCTGTTCCTCAGCAATAGCAAAGATTGCACTCTTACTCTCGAAGATATCACTCTTGACGGTAACGGCGACGAGTCAGATCGTAACTTCATTGAAGCCAGCTCAAACGGTAAGGTTGTTTACAACAACGTTCTCATCTCAAATGCAAACTCAACCAATGGCGTAGGCCTGGTTGTTGCTAAGAATAGCGGTAAGGTTGCTATGAATGGTCTGTCATTCGAAAACTGCACCACTAACGACGATGCTGTAGAAGTGTTTATCGGTGCCCATGGTTCTACTATCTCCGGCAACAATAACGTTAAGATTTCTATCGAAGACAACTCTAACGCTTATGCCCTCACCGTTGACGGCGAGCTGACCAATACAACTCCTATCAAGCTTACTCCTTACAACAAGGAAGACAACAACTTCACTGAAGATTATCCCCTCGTAAAGGGCACCACCGATGCTTCGAAGTTCGTGTTGAACACAGCCGACACTCAGACTCTTGTTGCTGACGAAGAAAACAACCTCTTAGTAGTTCATACCTCTACATCAGGCGTTGAATCGTTGGTTGAAGATGATATGAATGTAGCTCCGGTTTACTACAATGTAAACGGTATGCGTGTAGAGCAGCCTACAGCCGGCCTTTACATCGTACGTCGCGGCAACACCGTTACAAAGGAAATCGTAAAATAAGCCTACTTAGCTTATCTCATCTCTAAAATATTAAACATAACGAAGCCATGGAACTAAATAATTCCATGGCTTCGTAATATAATAATAGCGGAAGTTTTTGTAATTTCGCGTTAGATTATCTAATGCATATCTGATATGGTCAACTCTCTTCCGCCATATAGAGAATAAAACCAAAATGAATATCTCTGAATTTTACAAGTTTAAGCCGATTTTGAAATCGGTGCTTTGGGGCGGCGAAAAAATCTGCCAACTGAAAAAGATTCAATCTACCGATGCTAATATTGGTGAAAGCTGGGAAGTATCCGGTGTAAAGGGCAATGAATCGGTGGTTGCCGATGGCAACGATGCCGGTTGTTCGCTTTCCGAACTTATCGGTCGTTATAAAGAGCAATTAGTGGGCGCCAAGAATTATGCGCAGTTCGCTACTGAATTCCCGCTCCTGATTAAGATTATCGATGCTAAAAAGGACCTTTCGTTGCAGGTGCATCCCAACGACGAATTGGCTGCCAAGCGTCATAATTCAAAGGGAAAAACCGAGATGTGGTATGTAATCGGCACCGATTCCGGCGCAGAACTGATTGCCGGGTTCTCCAAGTCGGTTTGTAAGGAAGATTTCAGCGACCTTGTGAAAAACAATGGAATCCTCGATGTAGTTCGTCATTATCCTACCCAGCCCGGCGATGCATTCTTTATCCCTGCAGGATTAGTGCATGGCATCGGTGGCGGCAACCTGATTGTTGAGGTGCAGCAAACGTCGGATGTCACCTATCGTATCTACGACTATGATCGTCGCGATGCTCAGGGGAATCCTCGTCAGCTTCATATCGAAGAATCGAAGGACGCGGTTGACTATCGCGTGACTACAGCCAAGGCCGACCAGAAGCCTTGTGGCGATGGCACAACCGAAGTGGTTACCTGTCCTTATTTTGCGGTAAAAGAGATTGACGTAAACGGCGCATATGTTGACGACCGCAGCTCCAAGGATTCGTTCTTGGTTCTGATTGCTATTGATGGCGCAATGACTCTGCAGGGCGATGCCTCGACCGTAACTCTGGAAGCCGGTGAAACCGTGCTTATCCCAGCAGCGGTAAAATCGCTTAAAATTACCGGCAATGGACGTCTGATTTCAGCTACCTGCTGATTCCATATTGTATAAAATACAACATCCCCCGCAATCAATGGCGATTGCGGGGGATGTTTATTGTTATCTTCGGGCTATTCACAAGAATGCAAGTTGTAGAAAAAGTCGGGTCAGGCATCCCGCGTATGCACCGATTGATGAAAGAAGCCGGATTGCCGGAGCCAAAATTCAGCACACAAGGCATCTTTACGGTTACGTTCATGAAACGTGCCAAAGTTCAAAGTGCCACCGATGGCACATTAAATGATAGATTAAATGATAGATTAAATGATAGATTAAATTCACGCGAGAAACGAGTATTTCAGATTTTATCAGAGACTCCGGGGTTAAGAACCAATGAGTTGTCTGCGCTAATAGAAGTTAGTATTCCTACTTTGTCGCGCACATTGAAGAATTTAATTGATCTGGAATTGATAGAATATCGCGGTCCGAAAAAGACCGGAGGCTATTTCGTGCTGACTGATAAATAATCCAGAATCTTTCCGGTGGCGGCTCAACCGCCTTCGACCGTAACTCTGGAAGCCGGTGAAACTGTGCTTATCCCCGCAGCGGTAAAATCGCTTAAAATTACCGGCAATGGACGTCTGATTTCAGCCACCTGCTGATTCCATAGCTTAGAGCTTGTATATAGCGCTATCTACTGGCAATAGGGCCGTCCTATATTATGGCAATTAAATTTGTTTATTTATCAACCTAAAATAATAGCCTTTTTTTGATATCAAATCATCGTGTGTCCCACTTTCAACAATTTCCCCTTTATTGATAACGTAAATGCAGTCAGCATGTCGTATTGTGCTTAATCTATGGGCAGCGATAATAAGAGTTCGTCTATTAAATTTATAAAAAATATTACTCATTATTTTTGCCTCAGTGATTGCATCTAACGACGATGTTGCCTCATCTAAGATTAATACTCGAGGATTTTTATAAATTGCTCTTGCTATGAGAATCCGCTGTTGTTGACCGCCACTAATATCTAACCCTGTTTTCCCTATTCGAGAATGTATTCCTAAAGGGAGAGCGGATATGAAATCATCTATGCATGCAATTCTACATGCTTCTATAGCCTTGTCTACATTCGGATTGTCATCAGCTAAAGCGATATTAGATAATATCGACCCCGAGAAAATTTTGCCATTTTGTAGAACTACAGAAACATATTTCGCCCACTCAGAATCCTTAATGTTAGATAATCCAATCTGCCCAATCTTAACTTCTCCCAGTTGCGGTTTATAGAAATTAGCGATTAATCTAATAATTGTAGATTTACCACTTCCACTTGAACCTACTAGAGCTATAGTTTTACCATATGGAATGTCGAATGAAAGATTTTGCAATATGAATTGACTATTAGACCCGGGATATTTGAATGAGACATTGTTAAGCTTTATTTCGTAATTATTATTATCTAGTACTATATCTCCATTGTCTACTTGTGTATTATGTATTTCTTCTATCCTGTTATAGGACATTTTTGCATCTTGAACATCATTAATAGATGCAAAAAAAGTAGAAAACGGAATAGATAATCTTCCAACAATATAACTTACAGTCATCATTATACCAATTGTAATCTGATCTTGAATAACTTGACTAGCACAAATGCCCATGATAATGATATCTCGTAACCTTATCAAAAGTGTATTTCCTCCCGATTGATATAATTTTAGAAAAGTGGCTTTTATCGATAGCTGGTTAATTTTGTCTTGTAGAATACGCCAACCTCTCACTTTGGAGACATGAGCATTATTCGCCTTAATTTCTTCAATGCCTTCTATTAATTCATATAAGTTATTACGGTTTTCTGATATTTTTGCAATGACAGAGGAGTCAAGCATCCTTCTATATTTTAGAAAATATGTTGTCCATAACATACTAAAACATGTGAATAATATAAATAGACAAAATATTAATGGACTAAAATATAACAATAAGCAAGAAAAAACTGCTATAACAATACATGCAGAAAGCAAAGTGTTGGGGACTGACAATAAAAAGTTTTTTATACGATTATGATCCTCGGCTTTCTGTATAAGATCAGAATTTACCTTTCTTGCGTAGAATGATATAGGAAGTTGAACTAGTTTGGATAGATAATCATTAAGCATTTCAATGCTCATTTTCAATCCTAGTTTGGTGAGAAGAACCTCTATTAGCGCATTAGAAATATAACTGCCCAAAAATACGAATAATTGACCAATGACCAAAAGCCATACTAGACCGATGTCGCGTGTGCTAATGCCTTCATCTATAGTCTTCTGGAAAATAAAGGGGATTGTAGTATCCGCTAATAATGCAAGAAAGGTAAGTAAACAAATATAATGAAAGTATTGTTTATTTGATTTATAAGAATTTCTCAGAAGCGGAAGTAACACATTTTTCCTTTCGTATCTGTTTATTTTCTCCTTCTGTTCATGAAATTTTGCTGTTACTTCCAAAACGAGAGCGATACCAAAATTTTTAGCAGAAATAAAATTTTCCACAAATTCAGCCTTTTTTAAATATAATCTACCTTCAGCTGGATCCAGAATCTCATATATATC
>CAZKYD010000101.1:0-9126 GCA_964556875.1 uncultured Alistipes sp. | reverse complement strand
ATAGGTTAGGAGAGGCCTTCGATGTTGCCGTCGACGATGTCGATATGGAGGGCTTGGGGCTGCTTAGGCAGACCGGGCATACGGAGGATGTCGCCGGCAATGACCACAATCATTTCCGCACCGGCGTTGATTACGATATCCTGGACATGCAGATCGAAGTCGGTAGCTACTCCGTAGCGCTTGGCATCGGTCGAGAATGAATATTGAGTCTTCGCGATGCAGATCGGGAATTTCTCCATACTCAACGATTCCACCAACTTCATCTTCTTGCGCGCTGCCGGCGAGAAGGTCACCTTGTTGGCGCCATAGAGTCGGCATGCCACCTTTGAAATCTTGGTGTCGACGGTGTCGGTATCTTCGTAGGCATACTGCAACGGCTTCGACGGATTCTCTGCGATAGTATTAACTACTAATTCAGCCAGTTCAACAGCGCCCTCGCCCCCTTCACAGAAGGCATTATTCAGAGCGAAACCAACGCCCATTTCCTGCTGACAGTGCTGACGAACCATGGCGATTTCGCTATCAGTGTCGTTGGCGTAGCGATTGAACGCCACGATAACCGTCTGACCAAACGACTGCAAGTTGCGGATATGCTTGTCGAGGTTCTCGAAGCCCTTACGCAAACCTGCCTCATTCGGATCCTTAATCATATCGAGGGGTACACCGCCATGCATCTTTAGTCCTTGCGCAGTAGCCACAATTACGGTAAGCTTCGGCGAAATGCCACCCATACGACATTTAATATCGTAGAACTTCTCAGCACCGAGGTCTGCACCGAAGCCGGCCTCTGTGATAGCATATTCGCCATAAGTCATCGCCATCTTTGTAGCCAATACCGAGTTGCAGCCATGAGCAATATTTGCAAACGGGCCGCCATGCACAAACGCAGGCGTGTGTTCGGTTGTCTGTACGAGGTTGGGATTGATAGCATCGCGAAGTAGCACAGTGATTGCTCCGGCAACGCCCAAGTCTTTAACCGTAAAAGGCTTATCTTCATAAGTAAAGCCGAGCAGGATATTTTCGATTCGACGGCGCAAGTCGGCTTCATCCTTCGCCAAGCATAGGATAGCCATAATCTCCGAAGCCGGAGTGATGTCGAAACCTGATTGTTGGGGAATACCGTTAGTGCGCGGACCGAGACCGGTAACGATAGAGCGCAACGAGCGGTCGTTAACGTCGAGCACTCGGCGCCAAAGGATCTCCTTAAGGCCAATCCCCTTATCTTGATTCTGGTAAAGATAGTTATCGAGCAGAGCCGATATCATATTGTGGGAGGAGGTGATAGCATGGAAATCGCCGGTAAAATGGAGATTAATCTTATCCATCGGGAGCACCTGAGCGTAACCGCCACCGGCTGCACCACCCTTCATGCCGAAACAAGGGCCGAGCGAAGGCTCGCGCAACGCAACAATCGCCTTCCGTCCGAGTCGATTCAGCCCTAAAGCCAAACCGATAGAGACCGTAGTCTTTCCGATTCCGGCCTTCGTAGGAGTGATAGCCGTAACCAATATCAGATTACTCTTCGCCACCCTCTCCTCATCGATTAAATCGTTAGGAACCTTGGCAATATACCGGCCATAGTTTTCAACTCGTTCAGCCGGAATACCAACCATATTTGCAACTTGATTCACCTCGCGGAGCTCTATGCTGCGCGCAATTTCGATATCGCTTTTCATAATATCCTACGTATTTAATGACGCAAAGTTAAGCAAATTCCTCCACAATCCCTATTGTATATCTTTCTCCATCCCCGATTTGCCACACCTACGCCGCGCCTCGTCTCCAAAACGACAACAAAATCAAAGTTTCAACAGCAAAATGTTGCAGATTTCAAAACAAATCTATAATTTTGCAAAAATCATGATTCTCATTTCTCTTGTAAGCAGTCTCTATTATCTTTAATTCATAGGTACAAGTTAATAGGTACAAGCAATTAAGTAAATCATAATTCAATCATTTTAATATCTACGCAATGAGAAAAGCTATACTCCTATCTCTACTTGCTTCCGCCTCAATGGCGGTATCGGCCACCGGGCCTCTTGCCTTTGATCGTGCGCCGCAGAAAGTTACCACTAATGGTGTTTCTTTCCATGCATCCCCTGTAAAACAAGTTGTTAGCAACACAAAGCTTTCAAAACGCAGTTCGCTGCAAGTTGTAAACGTCAATGGGTTTAAGGCCAAACAGCTGATGACCGATGACATCATTCTCCCCATCAAGTCGAACAAAGCCACCATGCGTCGCGCCTCTGAATCGGCCTCCCTGTATGAAAGCTTCGAAGACTATGATGGTAGCGGAACATGGCTGCCTGATGGCTGGTCAGCCGTTTCTAAAGATGCAGACAACGAAAATCCCTGGTTTGTCTACAACATTAGCTCCTATTATTCGGGTTATGATGGAACCTACACAGCTGTAATAGACTATAGCGAGGACTACTGCGATGAATACCTCATCACAAAAGCCGTTACCGTACAGCAAGACGAAGAGCTCTCATTCCTCGGTCTTCTGTCTCCTTTATTCATGTACAACTTGGATGAAGACCATTTAGACTGGGACTCATATGAATTCATCGGAGAGAAAGAGGTTAAACAGACCGTAAAAGTGCTGGTATCTGACGACAACGGTGAAACCTGGACTCAACTTAAAGACTATGCAGAGGACTACAAGGGCTACGACTTCATGACGCTCTACTATCTGCCTGATTGGAGTAAATACACCATCTCGCTTGCCGACTATGTTGGTAAAACCGTTAAATTCGCCTTCGAATATGTTGGTACTGACGGCAATATTAACGGTATAGACGCCGTCAGCGTTGACAAACCGGCGATCGAAGTTAGCTATTCATATCCTTATTATACTCAGTTCTACGGTGTGTCAAAAGAGTTCGCATATCTGCCCTATACTCTCACTGTAGAACCGGCCTTCACTCCGCTGACATGGACCAACACCTCGGATAACGAGAATGCTACCTACTCTTGGTACTACCATTCGCCCGACGACGAAATGCTGACCGAAACCGGCTATAACTTCACCATGACTTATCATACCGATTTCTCCTCAGACTTCTCTACTCGCAACAACCTCTATTACGCACCTACCCTGACCGGATCTGCTCCAGGCGCTGCTGATGGCACATACTCTCGTGGCGACTACTTCCAGGTTGGCGGTAAAGCTCAGTTCCAGGTGCGCGACTCGGAGACTCAAGAAACTTATATCGAGCAGTACGGTTTAGCTCCCTTCGACATGAATACTGAAGGGCTCTCATTCCTATACACTGACCTCGGCGCAACCCCGCTGTGCGGCTATAGCGCAACCACCGATGATTACTGGACAAAATACTCCTTCCCGGATGAAGACGACTACAGCGATCCAGCTAACTACGCTTATGTCGACGGTATCATCAACGTATTCCAGACTTCTGAATCGCCCCTCGTAATCCACGGCGGTTGGGTACTGGCTTATTGCGCCGACATTGATGAAGATCACGAGTTTACATTCGAAGTATGCCCCCTGACCGACGAAGGCGAAATCGCTGATGCTGTAGCATCTGCTACCATCAAGGGCTCGGATGTTCAAACCGTAATCGAAGGTAGCAACTATAGCTATTGCACCCTCCCCTTCGAATTTGACGAACCCGTATCACTCAGCAGCGCTGATTGCGACCAGTTCATCGTACGCCTGACCGGTATTCACGAATGTGGCGAATTCTTCGCTCCCTTCCAGTCTACTGAAGACAACCCCGAAGGCACATACCACGGTTTCCTCCAGAAGGTTGTCAGCTGGAACAACAATCCCAGAACATCGCTCACTGCCGTTGTTCGTCTGTTCAATATGAACACATCATTCGCCATGATGCTCGATGCCGAATATCCTTGGCTCCAGGGCGAAGAGGAAGTTTCACTCGACGAAAACAACAGCGCTTCACTCGAACTTAACAGCTACTACAGTGGCGAAGAATTCAGCTACACCGCTCCCGAATGGCTGAAAGTTTCAGTTTCAGGCGTAAACGATGAATGTGTTGCCACCTTCACCGCCGACTACGCTGCAGCTGACGCTACCGAAGCTGAAGTAACCCTCTCAGTTCCCGGTTTCGATAAGAAAGTCTCTGTAAAGAATATCAAAGCCGGCGTTGAAACCGTTAAGTTCGACTCCAATAAAGAAGTTAAGAACTATTTCAACCTGTCAGGTGTAAACCTCGGCAAGCAAGCCCCGACAACTCCCGGTGTGTATGTAACTCGCTACACCGACGGTTCGGTTAACAAGGTTGTTGTTAAATAATCATGACTTTCGATAAACCGCCTGAGGTTATCGTAAAATAGAACTCCTGAATATTTCTGCAAATAGCCCAAAAGACGCTCCTAAACGCATCTTTTGGGCTATTTATTAATACAAATGCATTTTTCTACACATAAAACATGAAAGTCTGCTAACTTTTATGTATATTTGCAAATCTCTCCAACGAATCGCAGATTATCCTATTATCAAATACCATAATCAAATAACATAATTCGGCACACAATATCGTCGGTATTATGCAATTATGCGAGCCTTTCTCCTATTTTGAGCTCCTAAAAACTAATTCTCTCCTTAAGTCTGATCCCTAAATATGAAGCGAATTTTCCTGATAATTACGATTTATGTCGCTGCCGTGGTGGCAGGATACGCTCAAATCGGGCATCATTTCGTCATAAATCACAAGTCTCTCTCGTTAGGTCGAGGGGGACAGACTTGGTGTATCTCGCTTTATAACGACGATTGGGCCTATTTTGCCAACAACAACGGCATTTATCAATATAACGGAAAAGAATGGACAGGGTTTCATCTGAACAACAACCTCGATCCACGCGCCGTATATGCTCTCCCATCCCAAGAGCGCGTCTATGTTTCCGGCATCAACGAATTTGGCTACATCACCCCGAATGAACATGGATTCATGAAGTATAAATGCCTGTCCGACTCGTTAGGCAAATCGCAATTTATCGGTAATATTTGGGGCATCTTCTCCACCTCCGGCACAATCTACGCCCAAGGAGACTACGCTATTGTCACAATGAACGAAGACTGTAGCAACCCCAAAATGATAAAATCCTCTGAAAAGCTCTGCTGCTCCAACGTCATCGACGACATCCTTTATATTGGCAGCGAAAACGGCCTAAAGATGCTCGTTGGCGACAAAATCCGCCAAGCGTTCGGCACAGATCTACTCCGCAACCAGCGCATCTGCAGCATGCTTCCATATCGCGACGGAATGGTCATCGTCACCAATAGCAACGGAATATATTTCTACAACGGCACAACCGTCTCACCAATTCTGACAGGCCAGGAAGCCATTATGACGTCGAGCGGACTGCTATGCGGCGCCATCTATCACGACACCCTCGCCCTCGGCACAATCCAAAACGGCGTAATTCTTATCAACCTCGCCACAAAGCAGGCCGAATTCTATAACCGCCGCAACGGCATGCAAGACGAAACCGTATTGTCGCTGCGATTTAATAGCCGCGGCGACCTCTGGGTAGGCCTTGACAACGGTATCGATCAGATTCTACTAAGTGTGCCCCTGACAACCCTCTCGATGTTCGACACCTCCATCGGTTCGGGCTACGCCTGCCTCGGCGACGGAAATAATATCTATCTCGGCACCAACCGCGGACTTTTCGTAACCTCCATCCCGGAGAACTCCACAGAAATAAATCGCCGCTTCATCCCCGTTGGCGACCTACTGAAAGGACAAGTTTGGGGAATCAAACGCTTCGGTAACGAAATCCTTTGTATGCACGACCATGGCTTATTCTCTATCGACCGCAACCTTAACATAAAGCGCATCGGCGAAGATATCGGCACATGGACCGTACAGCCGGTAATGGGCTCTAACGACCTATATTATGTCGGCACCTACGACAACCTCTACATCCTGCGCTCCGATGGCAACGGCAACTGGACAATAGTAACCAAATACGAAATTCAGGAAAGTGTCTGCGACATAATGCAGGAATCCCCTACAGCGATATGGTTCATGAAAAACAATTTCGGAGCCATTCGTCTGACCTTCGACCCTGCCACCCACAAGCTACTCAAAGAGCAACTATACGACCAATCGAAAGGGATGCCGCAACTGCTGAAAATTACAACCTGCAAAATCGGCAACGACCTGAAATTCGTAACCTCAAAAGGGGTGTATCGCTACGACCGCAATGCCGACCGCATCGTAGCTGACGACGACCTCAACCAGCGTCTCGACCGAGGTTGCAACTACCTGCAGCTCCGCACCTCGAAGAACTACATCTTCGCCTTGACCCCCTACGAAATTATCCGCATCCCAATCAACGCCAAAGGTGGGGCGCCGAAAGTATCTCTTCCCCTGCTGCCGGCTGAAGCCAAACCGCTCCACCCCTGCGAGATGCTGCAAGTTGTCAACGACTCAATCGTAATCTATCCCAACTACTCAGGCTACACCATCTGCGACTTCTCCAAACGCTGGAACATTTCCCACGACTACGGCCGCATCAACAAAATGATGCTCACCGCCTTAGGCGATTCAATCGTCTATGCCTGCAACTTCAGCTCGAAGCGCGAAGTTGCCGACATCAGCTATAACAACAACTCCGTTAAATTCGACTTCGGATTCGAAATATCAGGCTCATTTGTAGCAGGTTATAGCTATCGCCTTAACAACGAAGCCTGGAGCGAACCCTCCCTCTCAACAACTAAAGAGTACACCAACCTCAGCGAAGGCACCTACACCTTTGAAGTGAAAGCCATCCTGAGCGACGGCTCCGAACAGACCGACTCCATCACCTTCCGCATCCGCCCCCCATGGTATCGCTCTATCGCCGCCTACTGCATATATCTGCTGCTCCTAATCCTGCTGGGCTGGGGATTATATCGCTATGCAAAACAGCAGATTCGCACCAAAGAAAACCGCATCGCCTTCGCAAAAGATGTTGAAATAGCCCTCCAGAAAGAGCACTTCGAATCTATTGAGCAGAAAAAAGATGAGCACATCAGCGAACTCGAAAGCGAAAAACTCCGCACAGAAATCGAGCACAAAGCCCACGAAATCAGCAACCTGCTCATGAACCTCTCCAGCAAAAACGAAGCCCTCATCGACATCAAAGAAGAACTCAAGAAAATCTATGCAGGGATGAAAACAACCGGCGACACCGCCTCGCGGTCATCGCTCCTCGCCCTGCAATCAAAAATAGAATCAGTAATTCAGTCCGACCGAGTGTTGGAACGTATCGAAAAAGAGTTTGACCTCGTGCATAACAACTTCATGCACAAACTTCGAACCGCCTATCCCGATATCTCCAACAACGAGCTCCTGATGTGTGCATATCTTCAGATGAACCTATCCACAAAAGAGATAGCCCCATTGATGAATCTCTCCACCCGCGGAGTTGAAACAATGCGCTATCGAATGCGTAAGAAATTCGGGCTGGAACGCAGCGAACAGCTAACCGAGTTTTTATCTAAGTTAACAGTTTGATAGCGTAACTGAATTTTTTATCGGCGAATTGCGGCGAAATATTATTATACTTGATTTTCAGCATATTGAGATTTTTTGACGTAATTTTGACGTATAAAAAAATTGCCACCAGCGTAATTTTGAATAAGACTTTTTAACCTTATATATAGAATTTTTCTGAATTTTGCCTTCGGAATCTTTCTATTCCGCTTACCAGAAAACGAAACTAACCTAATCTAAATTAGCTAACCTTAAGCAAAAAACCAATGATGCCACGTAAATCAATCATGCTTGCATCTCTATTGCTCGCATTTGGAATGACCGCGTGCGGTTCGGATGACGATCCTATCGGACCTTCGTCAACAGCAACCATCTCAACATCAGTGTCGGAAATTGTGCTTGACGCAACTGCTCAATCTACTAATTTAGTAGTATCAGCAGATGCTGACTGGAGCATCACTTCCAATCAGGACTGGTGTAGCGTATTCCCCTCGGGAGGCGTTAAGAACGAGTCGACAACAGTGAAAGTAACCGTCACCGCCAACAGCGGCTTTGACGCTCGCGAAGCTGTACTGAAAATCACTTCAGGCGCATCCTCTCGCAACGTAACCCTCACACAAAACCCCAACGCAGCTATGACGCTGAGCACCACAACCATCAGTGCAGGCGCTCAAGGCCAAAATGTAAACGTTACCGTAACTTGCAACGGCAATTGGACCGCCAGCAGCAACGCCAGCTGGTGTAAAGTAAGCCCCACAAGCGGAACCAAAGGTGAAACAACCATGGTTGTAGCTATCGACGAAAACACAGCTACCACTGACCGCGGCGCAGAAATCACCGTAACCTACGACGGCGGTTCACAGACCATCAGCGTAGTTCAGCTCAGCGATGCCATCAACACCCCCGAAGGTTATACCCTCGTGTGGAACGATGAATTCAGCGATCTTACTCGCCAGATGCCCGACGAAAGCATTTGGTGGTATGAAACCGGCGATGGCGGCTGGGGCAACAACGAAATTCAGAACTATGTTGCCGGCAAGAAAGGCAGCACAGTTGTTGCCGAACAGTCGAACGGTACGTTGAAGATCAACCTTGTAAAATCCGGCAGCGAAATCCTTTCAGCTCGTATCAACTCTGTTACGAGCTGGACCTATGGCTACTTCGAAGCCCGCCTGAAACTCCCCAAAGGTAAAGGCACATGGCCCGCATTCTGGATGATGCCCGAAGTTTACACCTCTTGGCCTAAGTGCGGCGAAATCGACATTATGGAAGAAGTTGGTTATAACCCCAACTACACATCTTCTTCGATCCACTGCTCAGCTTATAACGGTTCAGCCGGCACACAGAAGACATCTGAACAGCTGACCGCAAACGCACAGGACGAATTCCACGTTTATGCTCTCGAATGGACAGCCGACTACATTAAGACCTATGTCGACGGCAAACTCCTGTTCTCTTATTACAACGATCAGAAAGGCGACGACGCAACATGGCCCTTCCATGTGCCCTTCTACCTGAAGCTCAACCTCGCATGGGGTGGCAACTGGGGTGGAGCCAAGGGTGTTGACGAATCATGTCTCCCCGCCACCTACGAGATCGACTACGTCAGAGTATTCCAAAAACAGTAACCCAATTTAACCTCAAATCACTATACGATGAG
>CAZKYD010000100.1:0-9263 GCA_964556875.1 uncultured Alistipes sp. | reverse complement strand
TTTATCAGAAATTCAAAAGATTATGTCATATGTCGCATAATCATCAAATAACCGCTCCTTTCCCTCCCAACCCTCGCTTCCCTTCTTTCGCTTCCAGCTCTTTTCCTTTTTCAAGCCGGCCTCGCTTCCTCTCGCTTTTCCCTTTTCCCCGGCAGGCTTTTTCATAGCTTTCGCTGCAGGGCTTTTGATCCTCATTACAGCAGGGCTTTGCCCTCTTTTCGGCTGGGATAGGCTTTTTGCTGATAGCCGGGGGCTCTCTTTGTTCTGTTCCCGCAGCGAAGCGAGGGCTCAAAAGGGGGCGCCGGAAAAGGGGTGGGGTTTATGAGCGCGGCGGGGATGGGGATTGGAGGAGGAGCCAGAAGTTGGGGACGAAGAGGGTGCCGATGATGGCGTTGATGGCCATGCCGAAGACGACGGCGGTGCCGAGGCTGAGACGGCTGTTGGCGCCGGCTCCGGTGGCAAAGAGCATTGGCATTACCCCAAAGATGAAAGCCAGAGCGGTCATCATGATGGGGCGCAATCTGACTTTCCCGGCATCGAGGGCCGCTTGGCGTAGCGGGAGGCCTTGTCGGCGGTAGTCGATGGCGTATTCGACAATCAGGATGGCGTTTTTCGCTGATAATCCAAGCAGGAGGATAATCCCGATTTGGGTGTAGATGCTGATCGACTGGCTGAGCAACAGGCAGCCGATGATGGTGCCAAGGATTGCTGTGGGCATCGTCATCACTACCGCAATGGGGTTGTTCCAGCTTTCATATTGCGCAGCCAGCACCAAAATCGTTGCAATCAGTGCAAAAAGCAAGACGGTAGTAACCGTGGTGCCTGACTGACTCTCCTGATAGGCTTCGCCACTCCAGGCATAGCTGTAGTTGCTTCCGGCAGCCCTGCTGACAATCTGTTCCATGGCTGCCAGACCTTCGGAGGTGCTGACCCCTTTTGCCGGGGTTGCGGTCAGTGAGGCAGTTTCATACATGTTGTAGCGACTGATAGCGGGCGAACCCATCGTCGGCTCCATCGTGGCAAAGGCGGAGAACGGCACCATCTCGCCATTGGAATTGCTAACCGATAAGGTCAGGATGTCGCTCGCCGAATTGCGCGAAGCGGCATCAGCTTCAATGGTAACATGATATACGTTCCCGAATTTCACGAAATCGTTGACGTATGTGCCACCGATATAGCTGTTTAGTGCGGAATAGACATCTTTTAGATCGATCCCTAATAGTTCAATCTTGTCGCGGTCGAAGTTGATGCGATATTGCGGCACAATCCCTTCATACATCGACTGTATCGATGCAATGCGACCATCGTTCTTGGCGGCAATTTTTATCGCCTCCAACGCCTTCTGCATCTCAACCGGGCCTTGCGAGTTGATGTCGAGTAGCTGCATGGTCAATCCGGAGGTCAGTCCCAAGCCGGGGATTGCCGGTGGATTGATGGCAAAGGTGACCGCCTCCTGCAGGTCGGCACACGCCATGTCGATCTTTGCGATAACAGCATCTACCGACTCTGCTTTCCCTTTGCGTTGATTCCACGGCTTAAGCATCACAAACAGTGAACCGAAATTGCTCCCAGCGCCGCCACCGACAAACGAGTTGCCCGAAATTGCTATAACATCTTCAACTTCCGGAATTGCCAGAATACGATCAGAGATCGTTGACACCACCTTCTCGGTGCGCGCCAGCGATGCACCGGTTGGGAGCTCCACCGAGACCAGACAGTAGCCCATATCCTCCTCCGGCAGATAGCTTGTGGGCCATTTTGCGAAGCCGTAAAACGCCGCAATGCATAGTAGGGCATAAATGGATAGCGCCACCCACGGACGCTTCAGAAAACGGCTGATAATCGCTGTGTAGAGCGTTGCCCATTTCGCCCATCCGGCATTGAACAGGCGAAAAGCGTAGCTCTTTGAGCCGGAATTGGACTTTTTGCGAAGGAACAACGCACACATCGCCGGGGTGAAAGTCAAGGCATTAAACCCGGAGAATGCTGTAGAGACTGCGATGGTTAGGGCAAACTGCTTGTAGAGTTCTCCGGTAATGCCGGAAATAAATGCTGTCGGGATAAATACCGACAGCAGAACCAACACCTCCCCGATAATCGGGCCTTGCAGCTCTTTCATTGCCTGGATAGCCGCTTCGCGTGGCGATTTCTCGCCACTCTGCACCCATCTTTCGCAATTCTCCACAACCACAATCGCATCGTCAACAACGATGGCAATCGCCAACACCAATCCGAAGAGGGTAAGGGTGTTGAGAGTGAATCCTAATAGCTTCATTACCGCAAAGGTGGCAATCAACGATACTGGAATCGTAATCATCGGAATGACTACCGCACGCCAACTCTGCAAGAAGAACAGTATGACAACCATTACGATTAAAGTTGTCTCCAGGAATGTTACCAACACCTCGTCGACCGAGGCGGTGATGTAGTCAGTGGTGTTCATTAGAACACGATAGTGAACGCCCGGCGGGAAATATGGTTCTAACGACTTCAACTCCTTCTCAACGGCGTGAGCCACATCTAAGGCATTGGCGTCGGGACGTTGATAGATGCCGATAAGACCAGCCGGCTGACCTGACACACGGCTCTGCATGGAATAGGAATTGCTGCCAAGTTCAATTTCGGCAACATCGCACAAACGCAATATCCCGCCATTGTTGTCCTTGCGCAAGATAATTTTGCTAAACTCCTCGGCGGAAGTGAGGCGCCCTTGTGAGGTAAGGGTATATTGAAACGAAGATGGGGTAGCGGTAGGGGGCGCACCGATAGCGCCTGCTGACACTTCGATATTCTGTGCTTCGATGGCAGCAATAATGTCATCCGGAGAGATGCCGTGGTTTTGCATCCTGTCGGGTTTCAGCCATATGCGCATAGAATAATCACCACCGCCAAATGCTGTTGCCCCACCAACACCGGGAAGTCGGCGGATAGCATCGACGATATGTAGTTGCGCGTAATTCGTCAGATATAATGCATCATAGCGCTCGTCACCTTCGAGAGCGATAAACAGCAAGATAGAGGTGGATTTCGACATTACATCAATCCCTTGCGCGGTGACCGCCGAAGGTAGTTCCGGCTCGGCTTGGTTGATAAGATTCTGCACTTTTACCGTGGCATCGTCAAGATTTACCCCATTTTCGAAGGTGATAGTCAGCGAGTAAGAGCCGTCAGAGCCGGAATTGGAGCTCATATACATCATCCCTTCAACGCCATTCACACTCTCCTCGATAGGCACACCAACCGTTTCGGCCACGGTTTTGGCATCCGCACCGGGATATGTTGCTGACACCATAACTGTTGGTGGGGTGATATTTGGATATTGGGCAATGGGGAGCGTTTTGACCGTGATTACCCCTGCCAAAATCATGATAATGGCGATAACCGTGGCAAAAATCGGCCGATTTATGAAGAATCTGGAAAACATGATTTAGTTGCGTATGGGGTTAACTTTCATGCCGTCTCTAACTTTTAGTAGGGCGGTGGTTACATACCGATCGGAAGGGGATAGCCCTTCGGTGACGATGCGGAGAGTGTCGTTGATGAGTGGACCTACTTCGATTGGAGTATAGACGATTTTGTTGGAATCGTTAACTATATATACGAATTTGCCGAGCTGATCGGTAGAGATGGATGCATCTCTAATGAGCAGGGCATGGGGATTGTAGGCGTAGGGGAGTTCGACGGTGGCAAACATTCCGTTGCGCAGCTCTCCCTTTGGGTTGGATAGCTGTATGCGTAGCGTAACGGTGCCGGTTGTGCTGCTGACATCCGGAGCGATATAAGCAAGTTTGCCAAGATATTTCCCAACAATCGTGTCACCAAAGGTGACGGGAATCTTGGTATAATCAACTTTCTTTCCGGCGCGAGTGTCGGCCATTGCGAGATAGCGCTCGGTTTCAATAGCAAATTCAGCTTGTAGGGTAGAATCATCGTAGATTGTTGCCAGGGTGACGGGGGAATCAGCACCATTGACATAAGCCCCCGGATCGAGCCTCGATTTTGTGATTTTTCCCGAAAATGGGGCGGTGACGGTGCAGTGATGCAGATGATTGCGCGCCGTGGCCAGTTGTGCCTCAGCACTTTTTACCGAGGCCTCAGCCTGCCGGAGATTGCTCTCCGCTTGAATCACATCCATGCGCGAAACCGCCTCAGCCTCAATCGCCTTGTTCATAGCTTCACTTTGCCGAAGGGCATACTCTTTTTCTGCCTGCGCCGTGGCGAGAGCGGCTTCTGCTTGGTTAACACTGTTGAGATAGGTAGATGCTTCGATGAGATATAGCGGCTGACCGGCGGTCACAAAATCCCCTTCATGGAAAAGTTGCTGTAAGATCGTGCCGTTAACACGGGCAACCACATCGGCCGAGCGATGCGACACCAGGCGAGCCGGATAGCTCTGCCGCAGAATTACGGAATCAATAATCGGCTGAGACACCGAAATTTCGGGCACTGTTTCTGCTTCAGTTGCGGCCTTCTTGCTGCAACCGGTTAGTGAGGCGATAGCTATAATGTAGAGGATGTAATTGGGTTTCATGTATAGAGATAGTATTATTTGCCAAAATCTGCAGGGTTGCCGATTCCACCACCAAGGGCTTCATACAGCGATACGAGGGCGTTGAGAGCAGCTACTTCTGCTTGAACTAAGGATGTCTCGCCGGTGAGGGAGCTGATTAATGCGTTGACAACATCGCTCATTGTGGAGAGTGAGTCTTTATAACGCGTAATGGAGAGTTGTAATACCTCATTGTTCTCCTCGCATAGCTGACGTAGGGATGAGATCTGTCGCAGGTAGGCGTCGTAGCTACTGATGGCTGTCTCTGTTTCGTTGACGGCGGTCATGACCGTCAGACGGTAGTTCTCAAGTGCGTTTTGCAGCTGTTCACGCGCCGAGACGAGTTGATATTTCCGAGAAAAGCCGTTGAAAAGGGTCCATGATAGGGTAGGGCTGACCGACCAGCTGTAGGTCTTGTCTGAAAACAGATTAGAAAGATTATGTGCGGCGGTGGATATGCTCCCTTCGATAGTTAATGTTGGCAAGAAATCTTTCTTAGCCACACCTAATGAGGCTGCCATAGAGGCAAGTTTTAGCTCGGCTTCAACAATGTCGGGACGATAACGTAGAAGATCGGCAGGGATGCCGGCTGATACGTCGATATCATAGCGTGGTAGCTCGTTAGGCTTACTGAGAAGGGCTGCAGCTTGCTGCGGATATTCTCCGATTAAGATGCCGAGCGAATTTATTGTTGTCTGGATATTGTTTTCAATCTGAGGGATTGTTGACGCCGTGGAATAGTAGGTTTGCCAGGCTTGGGCAACATCGAGTTTTGAGGCTAATTGAGCCTCATAGCGCGCTTGCGCGATTTTGACGATTTTCATCTGATTTGCGCAATGCCTTTGAGCGATAATGAGCATTTGTTGATAGCCTCGCAGCGAGAAATATGTGGAGGCGATCTGGCTGGCCATGGATACCATGGCTCCGGCATATTCGGCACGTCCGGCGCGATATTCAGCTCGCTTGCCTTTTACGTTGTCGGCGATTTTGCCGAATAGGTCAATTTCCCAAGATGCCGATAGCCCTGCGTTGAAGTCGGCTTTTGTTTCCCATCCGGCTTCAGCGGTCAGTGTAGGATACCAAGCTGATTTTGCTTGATTCATGGCAGCTCGCGCGATTTCCATACGGCGCATAGCCATCTTCACATCGAAATTGCGCTCTACGCCCATCGCTATTAGCGAGTCGAGCATACTGTCGGCAAAACTGCTCCACCAATGATCGGAAACTCCACCCGGAATCTCCTGCATTTTCTCCGGGACATAACTCCACGATGCCGGCACCGACACATCGGCAGCGTAATCGTTTGCAAAAGCCTTGCCCCCATAGAGACTAAGGAGCAAGGCTTCGAACAGAACCATCAACTGGGATAAAAGTCGAGATGGCAGAAATTTATCCTTAAAACAATCAGACTTATACATTGAATTTCAGGGAACGTAGAAACGTTGGGTATTGCCGAGCAAACTCGGCTGTTTTTTTCGGTAATGATACCTGATTAACGCTTAATAGCGCAAAGAGGTTCTCGGAAGTGTAAAAAAAGATATGCAAATCCGTAAAAAATTGCATACCTTTGCATATTGAATATGATGAAGAAATCAGTAATAGATCGGGAGACCGTTCAGCGAATTATTGATACCGCCAATATTGTTGAGGTGGTATCTGACTTCGTGAGCCTCAAGCGCCGCGGAGCTAACTATATAGGTCTGTGTCCGTTTCATAATGAGCGTACGCCTTCTTTCTCGGTTTCGCCTGCAAAGGGTATTTGCAAGTGTTTCTCGTGTGGAAAGGGTGGTAGCCCGGTCAACTTCGTCATGGAGCATGAGCAAATGACCTATTGGGAGGCTTTGCGCTATCTTGCTCGTAAATATCATATCGAAATCAAGGAGCATGAGCTTACGGATGAGGAGCGTGCTCAGCAGAGCGAACGTCAGACGCTTTTAGGGCTGAATGAGTTTGCGATGAAGCATTTCGAGCAGCGCATGGCAGATACCGACGAAGGGCGAGATGTTGGTTTAAGCTATTTCCGTCATCGAGGTATCAATGAGGCTGCGATTGAAAAATTTCATCTTGGTTTTGCGCTGGAAAAGCGAGACGACTTTGCCGAGGCGGCGTTGAAAGCCGGCTATACGCGCGAAGCGCTTGAGAAAACCGGCCTTTGCTTTGCAACGGAGCGTGGCGAACTGCGCGACCGTTTCCGTGGCCGTGTAATTTATCCGGTATTTACGATTGCCGGCAAGGTTGTTGCTTTTGGTGGTCGAATTCTTACCAACGATAAAAAGCTTGCGAAATATGTAAACTCGCCGGAGAGCATTGTCTATTCCAAGAGTCGCGAGCTGTATGGCCTCTATCAGGCAAAACAATCGATTGTAAAGAAGAATAAGTGTATCCTGGTTGAGGGGTATATGGATGTTATCTCCATGAGCCAAAGCGGGATAGAGAATGTTGTAGCCTCGTCTGGAACATCTCTGACAACGGGGCAGACACGCCTTATTCATCGTTTTACCGAGAATGTTACGGTAATCTACGACTCGGATGCTGCCGGCATAAAGGCGTCGCTGCGAGGTATTGATATCTTGCTGGCTGAAGGGTTGAATATCAAGGTGCTATTGTTGCCTGATGGAGACGACCCCGATTCATTTGCCCAAAATCATACGACCGAGGAGGTTGAACAATATCTGTCAGAACATGAAGTAGACTTTATTCGCTTCAAGACTGATATTTTGCTGAAAGATGCGGCTAACGACCCGATTGCCAGAGCACGCGCGGTAGCTGATATCGTGAAATCGATATCGGTGATTCCGGATGAAATTACTCGCAATGTCTATATTCGCGAATGTTCTCAGCGTTTCGCTATGGATGAGGCATTGTTGACGCGACAAGTTGCCGTTGACCGTACAAAGAAGATTGAGCAGCAAGCCGAAGAAGCACGCCGTCAGGCGGCGCGTGAAAGCATTCAAACCCAACAACCGCAGCAACCGGTAGCACAAGCTCCTGCCGAAGGTGGGCCGGCTGTAGCTACGGCAAATCCTCAGGAGGGTACAGCGGCGTCGAATCCTGCCGGACAGTCAGGCGAAACTGCTCCCGACAACGACTATCAGGCGTTTATCGGGAAAACCGGGGGAACGCATAAGGCTGCAATTCTCTATCCTCAGGAACGCTCGTTGTTGCGTCTAGTGGTGAAATACGGAATGCTCGATCTGGGTGAAGACTACGGCACGGATGAAAATGGCCAGAAAATAAAAGTGCTCGACTATGTAGCTGAGGATTTGGAGCAGGATGGTCTTAGCTTTGAAAATCCTGGTCTGTTAGCGGTATATAACTGCGTGCATGAAATTCGCGATAAGCATTGGGAAAAGGACTATCATGCATTTTTAGAGCGTGCAGCGGCCCAACGTGAGCAAAACCTTAATGAAGGGAGAGAGACCATAGCGCGCGAAGCTGTCAATTTGGATGAGATTCGTCAACGCGAGATTCTGCTACGCGAAAAGGTGGAGCAGGAGTATCAACGTTCGATTATCGAGTTCTCGAAAAACTTCTTCCGTCATCAATTGCTGTCGCATTCCGACGACACTATTCGCAAGGTGGCTACAGACTTGATTGTTGACCGCCATCAGCTCAGCAAGATTTACTTCAAGAATACAAAAGTAGATTCTGAAGAGGATCGTCTCGATGAATTAGTGCCCCGTGCGCTGCTGGAACTGAAATATGATATCTCGCGTTGCTTCTTCAACGAACTGTCGCAGCAGATCCAACAAATGCAGCAACAGCCCGACTACGATCTCGATGCGATCCTTGAATTAATGGCGCAACAACGCCGATGGCAGCAGTTCAGTGTGGAGCTGGCAACAAAAATCGGTGAACGCGTCTACGAACCGCTTCGCTAAAATTTAATCGTAAGTAGCTGAATTTCAATATTAATCAAGCTATTCATTAAATTTTTAGATAAAATTTTTCGCAAAATGCTTGCACAATTCAAAAAAAGCTTGTAACTTTGCACTCGTTAAATGACAACAACGACAAGTCAAGCGAGATAAGTCAGTCAAATTAACACTGGAGAGATGGCAGAGTGGTCGATTGCGGCGGTCTTGAAAACCGTTGAGGGTAACACCTCCAGGGGTTCGAATCCCTTTCTCTCCGCAATCAAGCAAAGAAGTTCACTGATATTGGTGAACTTCTTTTTTTGCTATATACCTCAATTAGTTTCAATAGCAAAACAAACCATCCGCTGTGATTCGACGATCATAGCGGATGGTTTGCGTTAATGGATTTGTATAGCGCTGTGGGGCTATTTCTTGAAGAGGTCTTTGATTGAGCCTACGCTGCTGAGGATGCCTGAGGCTTCGTAGGGCATGTAGACGGTTTTGCAATCTTTGCCTGACGTGATATCGCGAAGGGTTTCGATATATTTCACGGCGAGCATATAGGTGGCAGGGTCGGTTTGGCTTTCGCGCACAGCTTCCGATACGCGGCGAATGGCTTCAGCTTCAGCTTCGGCTTGCAGGATTTTTGCTCTTGACAGACCTTCGGCATGCAGAATTTCTGCTTGCTTTACGGCTTCTGCGCGGTTGATTTGCGATTCTTTTTCACCTTCAGAGCGCAGAATTAATGATTTCTTTTCGCCTTCAGCGTTGAGGATTTCGGCACGACGATTTCGCTCGGCTTGCATCTGCTTTTCCATCGCTACGCGCACCGATTCGGGAGGCGTGATGTCT
Source organism: uncultured Alistipes sp. (assembly GCA_964556875.1). Taxonomy (GTDB): domain Bacteria; phylum Bacteroidota; class Bacteroidia; order Bacteroidales; family Muribaculaceae; genus UBA7173. Next base: position 5 of record CAZKYD010000100.1, on the reverse strand, counting down.
TGCAG
>CAZKYD010000099.1:0-9272 GCA_964556875.1 uncultured Alistipes sp. | reverse complement strand
TCGGTTGCGTAATCCGCGACACCGACGGCGAATATGTGCTCGTTAACGGTAACCAGATCTGCCTCGTGCTCCTCAACTACCTGATGAACCGCAATGCAGAACTTGGCAAGCTGACCGGCGACGAATACGTAGTTAAGACTATCGTAACAACCGAGACTATCAAACGCATCGCTGACGCTAACAAGATCAAGATGTACGACTGCTACACCGGTTTCAAATGGATTGCAAACGTAATCCGCGAAAACGAGAATACAGCTCGTTACCTCGGTGGTGGTGAAGAGTCTTACGGTTTCCTGGCTGAAACTTTCTGCCGCGACAAGGACTCTGTATCAGCTATCTCGCTGATGGCAGAATGCTTGGCATGGGCTAAGGACAAGGGCCTCTCATTCATGGAAATGCTCCAAGATATCTACGTTAAGTATGGCTACAGCCACGAAGTTGGTATCTCTGTTGTACGCCCCGGCAAGAGCGGCGCTGATGAAATCCAGGCTATGATGAAGAACTTCCGCGAAAATCCCCCCAAGACTCTCGCAGGTAGCCCCGTTGTAGGCATCAAGGATTATCTTACCCTCGAAGGCAAGTGCTTGAAGTGTAACGAAGTTAAGAAGCTCGACTTCCCGACAACTTCTAACGTGCTCCAGTACTTCACCGAAGATGGTTCTAAGATTTCAGTTCGTCCGTCAGGAACAGAACCCAAGATCAAGTTCTACATGGAAGTACGTGGCGAAATGGCAACTCGTGCCGACTACCACAAGGCAGAAGCTGCTGCTCTCGCTAAGATCGACCTGCTCCGCAAGGATCTCGGCATCTAATCCCAAGCAATTAGCAATTCTTCTATAAGAAACCCGGGCTAATCCTCGAAATTGAGGCTTAACCCGGGTTCTGTTTTTATACATATTTGCGAATATCGTTTGCAGCTACATTATCTGCAATTTTATCAGCAATGGCAGCTTATTTTGGAATAAAGCGAAGCGCCAATGGGGATGTTTGCGAATCTATAGTCCATGCCAGCCCTTCTTCAGCCGACCCCAACAGGAAATGGCAATAGGCAATTCCCATATCTAACGGCGAATAATGATTTGACGTCACACATGAAAAATCCACACTTCCCTGCTCGGTAGCCACTGCGCGCCAGGGCTGAGAGTTTGTTGCCGAAGGCGCCAACCTTACCCCCTGCATTACTCGCCCAAGGGGTGTAGTCTCGTCAAATCCATGAAATAGGTCGGCAAACGGTTTACGGTTATCCGACTTTGCAATGCGGCGCATCATGCGCTCAAAAAAGCGCGGCTTCTGAGTTGAATGACCTACCGGAACTACTATCGAGATTTCAGACTTACTATCAACCTCGCCGATAGCATCGGCAAACGGGCCACGACGGAATGTGCCCCCTATCCAACAAGTTGACAACCCCATTTCAGTAGCTTTCAGCACTAACTGTTCGAGCATATAAGCGCCTTGAACCTTTGCGGCATCATTAGGTTGAGTAGCCAATACTATAAAATGACGCGCGCCGGAAATAAAGCCATACGTACCAAGCTGGCCGTCGGCATTATCCTTATTGATAATTTTGATTATGGGCAGGCTAACGTCGCTCCAAAGCGGGCTAAGAGAGGCTATTTCCCGACGCAGGCGGTCGAGAGTGGCTGCGTCGATGCGCAGTCCGTTAAAAGTACGGCAAGAGCGGCGTAATGCGATAATTTCAGAGAATTTCATGGAAATGTATAATCAGCAAAAGTGCTCCGGCGAGATTACACACACGGAGCACTTTCGTCAATTGTTTATGTTGGAATAATCCAAGATTATTTCAGAGTTTCAATGTATTTCTGCAGATCTTCAGAGGGCTGAATTTCGTAGAAGCGAGTAAACATCTTTCTTGCAGAATCCATGTCGTGGTTAGTTACATAGTAGTTACCGAGACGACCGAGAACCTGTACGTAGATGTTCTGACGGCTTTCGAGGTTTGCGGGATCTGAATCGAGAACCTTCAGAGTTTCGAGGTCAGAGTTAACTACGGCTTCGTTTACTTCATTGTTGTTAGCAACCAGGAGGATACGAGAACGATAGTTGAGCACGAGCGGGTGTTCGGGAGTCAAAGCTACAACGCGATTGATGGTTGACACAGCCTTATCCGAAGCGGTTTTCCAAGCTGAGTTGCCTTCTTTCTGTTCAGCTGTTGCAAGTGCGTTATAGCGGAGTGCAAGAGCGAGAAGGTCGTTAGCGTCAACGTCATCACCCTGCATATCTACATATTTCTGCATTGCGTCAGCAGCTTCCTGGAAACGCAGACCGTGGTTGTAAGCCTGTGACAGGTCTTTCAACAGAGATGCCTTGTCGGGGTCAACAGCAACGGCGTTCTCATACATTGTGATAGCCTTTTCATCGTTGCCCATATCTGACAGCAGTTCGGCATACTGAACGTAGTCCTGAGAGTTAACTTTTGTAGCAGCATCGGGGTTAGCGAGCAGCTTTTCAGCAGCGTTAACAGCAGCGATGGTGTCGCCCATAGCTTTCTTGTTGTAGAACTGCATACGTTCCATGTAGTAGTTACCGGGGTCGTCGTTCAAAATCTGAGTAGCGAGATCGTAGCTTTCGGGGTAACGCTTTGCAAAGTAGAGCAGACCTACGAGGCGCTGTTTATCCTTCTGGAAAGAGTTGGGGTTCTGGATATAAGCTTCATACTGCTTAGCAGCGTTGGTCAGCTGGTTAGCATCGTAGAGCTTTTCAGCGAGTTCGCGCTGTACGAGAGCTGAGTTAGGCTGATAGCCGAGAAGCTCACGCAGCTTGTCGATAGCGAAGCGTTCGTTAACCTTAAAGATTACGCGCGCATACTTAACGTAAGCTTCGGGGTGAGCGTCCTGTGCGGTCTTTGATTCGTGGTCGAATGTAGCGGCCATTTCATACATACCGGCAGCTTCACCAACGTTGGTGTTAGCCAAGCGGTCGCCTTCGAGGATGAAGGGTGCAGGAGCGGTGTTCTTAGATGTCTTCTTGATATCGGCAAGCCATTTGTCGATTTCAACTGCATAAGCAACGGGGTCTACATCGAAATAAGCACGGGGCACTTCGGTAAGCACATCGGCATCTTTCTTTGCAAATGATTTAGCTTTCTTGAAATAGTCTTCAGCAGTCTTCTTATCGCCATTCTTGAGCGCAATAGCTCCAAGGCCAACATAGTTGTAACCATTGGTAGCGTCGGCTGCCATACCTTTGTTAAACAGTTCCTCAGCTTTTGTCTTGTCGCCCTGCTTAAGAGCAATCTGACCGAGGTAATAGTAAGCAGTTGCCTGGTCGGTTCCGGGCTGCGAGAGGGTCTTATTGAGAATGATGTAAGCTTCTTCGGGCTGGTCAGCACGGAAGTATTCAACACCATCCTGATATCCCTCGGCGGCCATTACAAGGCTACCGCCAAGGAGCAGTGAGAACAGAAGTTTGAATTTCATGTTGTTTCTATTTAAAGCATTTATTACTATATTTCCATTGTTAAGGCATTAGTTAATCTCCACATTGCGGTGGGTCACTAAGGCGGGGAGCACTCCGGTGGTCTGAATTAATTTCTGACCTTGGAATGAGGTTACGAACGAGAAAAATCCGTTGGCAAGGCTGCCGGCAGCTCCGGTATTAATCATATAGATGGAGCGGAACAGCGGGTAACTACCGTCAAAGATATAAGCCTGATAGGGCTTTACGGCTACCAACGAGTCATCGCGACGAATGGGGAGAACTTTCACTTCATTGGTGAAGGTTGTTGTCGTTGTATCGTCGGCTTCAAGCGTCTTGAATTTCTCTTCGGTTGAGAGATCGGCGGTCTTGAGGTCGGTAGATATCCAACTTACTCCAACAAGTCCGATAGCGTTTTTGCGTGTCTTTACGGCCTCGAAAACGGCTGGAATGGTATTCGCAGCATAAACATTTGCCGGGAATTTCTGGCCATTCATCAGCGAGTCTGACATATATTTCACTACGCTCGAGCCGCTATGGTCAAAGATTACCTGAATCTTGCCGAGCTTGGAGGGCCAGAGGTCGTTCCATTCGGTCACCGATCCGGTAAGAATCTCGCGCAACTCTTTTACGGAGAGATTCTCGATAGGGTTGTCGGGATTGACAATCACGGCTATCGCATCTACAGCAATCTTCTTGGTCTTGGCTACGCGTTTACGTTCCTTCAGATATTCGCGCTGCTCTTTTGTCAGCTCACGCGATACAACGGCTACTCGCGCATTTCCCAAAACTACCGAGTCGATAGCGGCATGCTCATCAATGTTATATGAAAGAATCGAGGCATAAGGATAGCAATATTCAAACACGTCGATTTCCTCTTGCATAATATTCTCGAAAGACGCGTCGCAAGCCATCACAAGGGTGCCAGTCGTTGCGGTATTGCCCGTCGGCGCTTCCCGACGTCCACCCTTCGATTTGCATCCGGCAAAAGTGGTTGCCAACAACGCAAACACTGCCATAAACGCTATAACTTTCTGTTTGTTCATCAATTATCTATTCGGTTTCAGCATCTACTGCTATCAGGTTTCTATTTTTTGACTATTTTCAGCAGACGCAGTTTAACTCTACTATTACAAAGTTACGTTATTTTTTCGTTTTATGCGAAAAATTTGCTCTTAGAATGACGTATCCAGCCCCTTAAATTGGCGAATCGCTCTCCATATACCATATATGATGAAGATTACACCACCTATCCAGCGAACCCACTCACCAAGGCCGGGGCCCCACTGGAAAAAGTTTATCAGCAACAGGATACCCATCCCGACATAAACTATAATCATAATGATCCCAAACACCATTTTCATCGTTGACGGAACCATTGACTTGTTTTCATCTTCTCGTGACATAATTCTCAGTTGATTTATTTTTCGTTTTTTATTTTCAACATTTGCCGGGAATGAAAGTTCGTAGAGAGTTTTTAATCGGCTTTTTCGCTATAAAATTAGCGATTTTTCGTCACCTAACACACAGATATCAATTAATTTAATTTTCGTTAACACCGAAGGGCAACTTTCTACCGCTCATTTTGGCTAATTTTGTTGCTAAATAGTAGAAAACAATGCTGCCACCTCTTGCCGAGCGCCTACGTCCGCGCTCTCTTAACGAATATATCGGACAATCCCACCTTGTTGCTCCCGGAGCTATCATCAACCGTATGATAGAATCGGGAAATGTCAGTTCGTTTATTCTTTGGGGCCCTCCCGGGGTTGGAAAAACAACCTTAGCAAAGATTATCGCCAACACTACCGACAGCCCGTTCTATACACTGTCGGCCGTAACATCGGGGGTGAAGGATGTTAGGGAGGTTCTGGAGCGCTGCAAGGCTGATGCGCAAAGCATGTTCTCTAAGGGGCGCCCTATCCTCTTTATCGACGAAATCCATCGTTTCAGCAAGTCGCAGCAAGATTCTCTGTTAGGTGCTGTTGAAAACGGCACAGTAACCCTTATCGGAGCCACCACGGAGAATCCATCGTTCGAGGTAATCCGACCTCTGCTCTCCCGCGCCCAGGTCTACACCCTAAAGCCACTCGAAGCGCCGGAACTACAGATACTGTTAGACCGCGCCGTCACCACTGATGAGATTCTCACCAAGCGAAATGTCCAGGTTGAAGAGACCACTGCCCTATTCCGGTTCTCCGGAGGCGACGCGCGCAAGCTGCTCAACATCCTCGACTTGCTGGAACAGTCAACTCCCTACGGTCAGCCGATGGTAATCAATGACAAGGTCGTAACCGAACGCCTGCAAGAAAATCCAGCTGCCTACGACAAGCAGGGAGATATGCACTATGATATCATTTCGGCCTTCATCAAAAGCATTCGTGGCAGCGACCCCGATGCCGGCATATATTGGCTGGCACGCATGATTGCCGGTGGCGAAGACCCCGAATTTATTGCTCGCCGACTGGTAATCCTCGCCGCTGAAGATATCGGCTTGGCAAACCCTAACGCCCTATTGTTGGCAAACACAACCTACGACGTCATCCGCAAAATCGGAATGCCCGAAGGTCGTATTCCTTTAGCCGAATGTGTGATTTATTTAGCAACTTCTCAGAAAAGTAACTCTGCTTACAACGCCATTAACACCGCTCTCGAAGAGGTAAACCGCTCCGGCGACCTCCCCGTCCCCTTGCACATCCGCAACGCCCCTACATCCCTAATGAAAAAGATGGGCTACGGCGCCGACTACAAATACGCCCACGACTATCCCGGCAACTTTGTGCGCCAGCAATACCTCCCCGACGCCCTCGCCTCAACCCGCTTCTGGCACCCCTGCCAGAACCCCGCAGAAGACCGCGCCTCCCAGATCCAAGCCTCCCGCTGGTCCACCCCCGAACAATAACCTTCCCTCCTCCCTGCCCCTATTCCATATTCCCTATTCTCTCTTACCTCTTACCTTTTCCCTCGTCTGCCTCATGCGCCCTCTTTGTTGTATTCCCGCAGCGAAGCGAGGGCTTGTGGCTCGATTATCAAGCCCAAGCCTTTGACTAAAAGTCGATTTAAACCTACAAAAAGCCATCTACTGCAATCGGATATATAGAAGTCTGTACTATTTTAACCCTTCAATATACTAATTAACTCTGTTAACGACTCTTAACTAATTTCCTCTTGACAACGGCATTTTCATAGCGTAATTTTGCAACGCTTTGCAATCCAACCGAGCCCCAAAAAGGCAAAGTTGAAGACGAAACTCATTGATAATTAACCATAACCATGAATCGTTCATAACCAATCGCCATGAACATTCATAACCGAGATAGCTTAAACTAACTAATTACTTTCTTATACATTACAAGATGTCTTTTATCTACAACCATTGCTTAAAACGATTCGCAGCAATCCTCTCGTGCGCATCATTGGCATTCTCGACTACCGTTTTGGCAGATGACTCCTCTCTCACAGAAGACTGGCTACTCTCCCACAACTTCTACATCGCCGCTGTTACCGGCCCATGGGTTCATGACAACAAAGTAAAGACCGAATCTTGGGAAATCGCAGCTGTCAACAACTACGACTACTCCTATGGAGGCGGCTACTTCGTCAAAGATGACAACGGTCAGCTCTGGCTGAAAAACTTCTATCTCTCCGGACTAGATGTTCCTGTTTCGCTCTCATCAGAAGAAGTAACTGAATGGGGCTACACTACTACCACCTACTACCTGAACATCGACATCAGCGGTACGCATCAGATCTCCTCTGAGAACTACAATTACGGCAATTGCACCGTAGAAATCTATGAATGTGGCCTTCCAACCATTGAGACCACTCAGCCCGAAGCCACCGACGAGAATCCGTCGCCGGCTACTCATTCCGTAGTAAAATTCACCCCTAAAGAAGAGCAACCGCAGCTTATAAAGTTCCCGATGGTGCAAGGCGAAGATGGCGGACAATATTGGGGTGCTTCATACTGGGGCGCATACCAAGAGTATATCCAAAATCGCTCATGGGTATTTGTAATTAAAGATGCCGAGACAAAGGAAGTGAAGCAATACATCAACATGGTCTACCCCCGCATCGAGAGTGTTACCGAACATAATGCAATGGCTTATGATTACAACCTTGACGGCAAAATCATCCGTGAATATCCCGTAAAGGTAACCTTGGAAGGCGAGACAGGTTTCTTCCTCTCTAACTACAATGCCTTAGGACTAAACAATGCCTCCACTTCCCAATGTAGCAACTCTAATATGTATGAGACAACCACATCGGTTATCAACTTCCTTAAATACATCAACATCTTTGTTTTCAACGCCAAGAATGCTCAATCTCGCCGCGATTTGGTAGACGACTTCACTGCCGAAACAGTGATGAATGCTGATGACGCCGACCAGATCGACCACTTCCAATACGAATATAACGGCACCGCTCACGTTGAAACATATCGTGTTTGCGGAACTCAAGAAGACGGCGACTTTGTTTGCCAAGGTAAAAACCAAGGGGACAACATCGAAGGTCACTTAGTGCTGTCGAACGACGATGTTCATCATAACCTGGAAGAAACCGATTGCCCCTGGGTTACAAATGGTGGTGACCGCGAAACCCTCGCCAATGCCCAAATCGAATTCCTCAACAATGGTTTACAAGACACTAATACCGGCGAATTCATCGAAAAGTTGCAAAAGACCGTAATCAAATGGAAAAAGCGCGACTATACTCTCGATGTTGATTTATCCGATATATCGCTTAAGCAGGTTGATGACGATCTCTACGTTTCTGGAACTATCACCCCGAAGCAGAACCTTCTGTTCGTTGATCATTACGAAATTTGCATCGCCCCTGCTGAAGACAACATTTCAGCCGTCGCAGCTGTAGCATCAACTGATCTTACTTCAAACTTGAGCATCGACAAGTCGATGACCTTTGATAAAACAACCAAAGTGCCGTTTAACGATGGTTTCGAAAATGCTACCAACCTCCAGAACTACGACATGGTTCTCGAAGACGAGATCTACGATGACGGAACTCCCGTTACCCGCATAGACGATGCCGACCTCAACGACGCTGATGAGACTGCCTCTGACACAACAGCTGATGCCGCAACAACCAACGACGACGAGAAAGACGTTACCGATGAAGATCAAGCTGCAAGGACGTTCGCAAAAGCCATCAATATCAGCGATCTTAACGGTAAATCAACTACCGGTAACTACATCGTTTACATCAAAGCTATCTATAAAGAGTCAACCGGACTTACCCCGACATACCATTCAATCCAGACAGCACAAACCGACGTTGTCTTAGCAGTCAACAAAGTTGAACTTGCAAAGAACGTCTCAGTTGCTGGCGGTAACGGTATTGCCGTTGTAAAAGGCGACTTCAATCAAGTAGCCGTTTATTCAACATCCGGCGTCCTCGTTTATCGTGGCAGCGAATCTACATTCTCCCTTAACCCCGGCCTCTATATCATTACTGTCGACAACAAGCCCTTCAAGGTTGTTGTTCGTTAATCGAAAACTCCACACATCTCTATTTAGCAGCTACGCTAAGGCTCAAAATAACGACAATTCTTTCGTTATGCTACAATAGGTTCAACCCCATCATCGGCCCCGCCCCTTGATGGGGTTTATTATATAGCTTCTTTAATTCTCCCCGGAAGGCCGTTTGTGCACTCTTTGTTGTATTCCCGCAGCGAAGCGATGGCTTGCCTGATAAAGCGAAGGAGAACCTTGCCTGGAAAAGCCAGCCTTGAAAAGCGAAGCGAGATCCCTTGGAAGAAAAGCCGGCTGGAAAATCAAAGCAAAGCGAGGACCATCAGGGGTAAAGCGAACGACGGCCGG
>CAZKYD010000098.1:0-9361 GCA_964556875.1 uncultured Alistipes sp. | reverse complement strand
AGAACTACGATAAGATTGACCTCCACCGTCCGTACGTTGACGATATCGTACTGGTATCGCCATCGGGCAAGCCGATGCAGCGCGAAACCGACCTGATCGACGTATGGTTCGACTCCGGTTCAATGCCTTATGCGCAGGTTCACTATCCCTTTGAAAACAAAGAAGCGCTGGAATCGGGCAAGTGCTATCCGGCCGACTTCATCGCCGAAGGTGTTGACCAGACACGCGGTTGGTTCTTCACGCTCCACGCTATCGCCGGTATGGTATTCGATACGGTTTCTTTCAAGGCGGTTATATCCAATGGCTTGGTTCTCGACAAGGATGGCAACAAGATGTCGAAACGCCTGGGCAACGCCGTTGACCCGTTCAAGACGATTGAGGCCTTTGGTAGCGACCCCGTACGTTGGTACATGATTGCCAACTCCGCGCCATGGGATAACCTGAAGTTCAACGAAGAGGGTATCAAGGAAGTTTCGCGCAAACTCTTCTCAACCCTTTACAATACCTACTCGTTCCTTACCCTCTATGCTAACGTAGACGGATTTACCGGAGCAGAGCCTCAGGTAGCTATCAACGAACGTCCGGAAATCGACCGCTGGATTCTTTCGTTGCTCAACACTCTGATTAAGAACGTACAGGAAGCCCTCGATGACTACGAGCCCACTCGTGCCGCTCGTGCCATCAACGACTTCGTTAACGATAATCTCTCTAACTGGTATGTACGCCTCAACCGTAAGCGTTTCTGGGGCGGCGGCTTGGATGCAGATAAGCTTTCGGCTTACCAAACACTGCATACCTGCTTGACAACAATCGCTAAATTGCTCGCGCCGTTTGCACCGTTCTTCGCCGATCGCCTCTACCGCGACCTTACCGCTCCAGCCTGCGATGCTCAGGGCAAGGATGTTGTTTCGGTTCACTTGACTGACTTCCCTGCTGTTGACGAATCTGTAATCGACGCCGACCTCGAAAGCCGTATGCACCTGGCTCAGGTTGTCACCTCGCTGGTGCTCTCCCTGCGTCGCAAGGTTAACATCAAGGTACGTCAACCGCTGCAAGCACTGATGATTCCTGTTAACTCCGAAGAATTGCGCCGTCAACTCGAAACTATGGCTCCGCTGATTCTCTCTGAGGTCAACGTTAAGGACTTAAAGCTCGTTGACGACCAAGAGGGCGTGCTCGTTAAGTCAATCAAACCCGACTTTAAGAAGCTCGGCCCGAAATTCGGCAAGAAGATGAAGGCTGTAGCAGCCCGTATCGGTGCGATGACTCAGCAGGAGATTGCCAAGCTGGAACGCGACGCCGCTATCACTCTGCAACTCGAAGGCGAGGAAATTACGGTTGAACTGACCGACGTTGACATCCACTCGGAGGATATTCCGGGATGGTTGGTAGCCAACGAGGGTAGCGTAACGGTAGCTCTCGAGGTAGAAATTACCGATGAATTGCGTAAGGAGGGTGTTGCCCGCGACCTTATCAACCGTATCCAGAACATTCGCAAGAGCCGCAACTACGATATCACCGACCGCATCAACGTGGTTGTTGAGCCCAACGAACTGACCGATGGGGCCGTAGCCGACTTCAAGGATTACATCGCTTCACAAGTGCTTGCTGCTACAATCGCTTCTGCTCCGGTAACCAACACTGCAGAAGATGAAGTGCTCGACATCGACGGTGTAGAAGTAAAAGTTACTATTACTAAAGCCTAACATAAACCAACAGTCGGCGCGCAATACGCGCCGACTGTTTCTCTCACTCCAACCAAAATCCATGAATTACTTATTCAATAAATCAATCAATGGCCGAAAAAACCCGCTACACTGACGAGGAACTTGAAGAATTCAAGGTTCTTATCTTAGAGAAACTAGATAAAGCGCGCAGAGACTATGATTTGCTGCGTGCAGATGTCATGAACTCCGATGGTAACGACACTGCCGACACATCTCCTACATTCAAGGTGCTTGAAGAGGGAGCTACTACTCTGGGCAAAGAGGAGGCCGGCAGACTTGCACAGCGCCAAGCGCTATTCATCGCTCACCTGCAGAACGCTCTGGTTCGCATCGAAAACAAAACCTACGGAATTGACCGCAAAACCGGTAAACTGATTCCGAAAGAGCGACTGAGAGCCGTGCCCCACGCTACACTAGCCGTTGATTCAAAAAAGTAATCAACCTTTAGCAAGGCGTTGCCTAGCTAACTGCTGAATAAAACATGAAAGATTTGTCAGAAAAATCTCTACAATCCGACATTACCATGAGCCGCGGTTCCGCTAAGAATCGCGGCCTCATGGCTATTATAATAATCTTGGCAATCCTGCTGATTGACCAAGCTCTTAAAATATGGGTTAAAACCCATTTCTATCTTGGCGAAAGCTACCAGATATTCTCGTGGTTCCAGATTGCGTTCATTCAGAACAACGGTATGGCCTTCGGTTGGGAAATTGGTAGCAAGTTGCTACTGACGCTTATGCGTATCGTAACCGTTGGATTCCTGATATATTATATCAGCAGAATCTACAAGCGCCCGGAAGCCCGAACAGGTTATCTTGTATGCTTGTCGATGATTATTGCCGGAGCAGCCGGAAATATTATTGACTGTATGTTCTACGGCCTGATTTTCGACAATCCGATAGCTCCGGATGTAGCCCAGATGTTCCCGTCTGACGGTGGCTACGGCACATTCCTCCACGGCAAGGTGGTTGATATGATCTATTTCCCCTTGGTTAGCTGGACATGGCCTACATGGGTGCCACTGGTTGGCGGTGAATATTTCCTGTTTTTCTCGCCGGTATTTAATTTTGCCGATGCCGCAATCTCCGTAGGCCTAATTTGGCTGATCATCTTTTACTCTACACAAATTTCCGAAGTACCCTTCCGTAATCGCAAACAATAGCTATGAAACGCCTTTTCTACATTATCCTTGTGGTTCCTTTTCTCATAATATCGTGCGGAAAGAAAAGCTCACTCGTGTTGGATAAAGAAGAAATGGCATCCCTCATGGCTGACATCCATATCGCAGAAGCGGTTGTTGACCTGGATCCTCGCACCTATGGCGCAGATTCAACCAAGCTACTGCTAAAGCAAAGTATCTATGAGGCCCACGGCGTCACAGCCGAGCAGGTCGACAGTTCCTATGCATGGTATGGCCATCATATCGAGGATTACATGAAGGTCTACGACCGCACTATCGAGATTCTCAACGAACGGCAGAAGGAACTTCTCTCCGAAGCTACTCGCCAGGTAGCTCTGGAAGGCGATTCCGTAAATATATGGCCTTTCGATAGCCGATTTGAATTTTCGCGTCGCTCTGCATCTCGTTTAATTACATTTGCAATACCGGCCGATTCAAACTGGCACAACAACGATATCTTTGAACTACGTTTCAAAATGGTCAGTGCAAAAAACGCACCTATTGCACGCATGATTGTTGAGTATGCCGATGGTTCATCCATCTACAATATTGTTGCCGGCAAAAACAACGGTTTCGATGAACTTTGCGTAAGAGTTGACTCTACGCGCAACCCGCTTCGAATTAGCGGATATATCATCACCAAACCGCGTGAAGACGAAGTTGTTCGTCTCGACAGCATATCACTAGTACGTATGCGCAGCGACCTGGGTAACCGATTCTTTACATTGCGTACGTTTAATTACGGGGCCGAGCGCAAGATTAAAGCGCAGAAGGATTCAACAGCTACCGACTCCGCAGCCTCCAATAAGGTTACCGTACTCGACACATCAAAGGGCACAAGCCATCCCTATCCGGGGTCGTCCGGCAATTCGTATCACCCTCACAACAGCAACGCCACTGCGCAACCGAAGAACAGAGCTACAACCCACGTATCTACAACTACGAACAACGCGCAACGTCCGGCTCAAACCGCCCCTACAGCAGGCAACAGTTCAGCCGCACAGGAAGGCGTACGCAAGCGCAATGAAATCCTGCGCTCAGCCTCCAAGAAAAAATAAATCCGACATTCCCCCCTACCCAACTCTTTCATCCATCCCATTACTCCCATTACTCCCATTCCCCTTATAATAAAAAAAGGCCACCGATTTGGTAGCCTTTCCGAGTAGCGGGACCGAGAATTGAACTCGGGACCTCCGGGTTATGAATCCGACGCTCTAACCAACTGAGCTATCCCGCCATAGTTGCAATATTTTTCAAGAGGGGAAATTGAAGCACTTAATTTCTTTTCGGAGCCTCTATCGTTCCATTGCGAGTGCAAAGTTAGGCATTATTTTGAAACTGACAAAATTTTTTCAAAGATTTTTTCAAGAAAATGATTTCGATTTGTAGAAAATCAGATGTACTTGCTTTAGGTAAGGAAATTTAAGGATTTTTTTATCAAAATCTTGGTGGTTCAAAAAAAAGATTATACCTTTGTGTTTAATAACATAATTGGATAATCAGTTTTTGATTTCCCGATGCTTGCAGTCAGTGTATGATATTCTAAGTCATGAAGATTTCATCCCCCCGACGGCATCCGTAAATAATCAGAGATATGATAAAGAAAGCACTGGAAAAAGTGATGAGCGAAGATATGTCAGAAATCTGGACGATTCTCAACAACGACGAGAAGCGCCGGATTATTGACGCATTTACCATTCATAACTTTAAGAAAAACCAGATGATTTACGCTGAGGGAGAAGAACCGGAATATCTTTGGTGTCTGCTTCAGGGTAAAGTAAAGAAATTTAAAGACGGCATTGGTGGCAGAGTGCAAATTCTGCGTTTGATTAGGTCTGTACAATATTTTGGCTACAGAGCTTATTTTGCCAACGAACGCTACAACTCCTCAGCTGCAGCATTTGAAGCCTCAACCGTTGGTACGCTTCCCATGACTTTGGTTAAGGATATGATCAACAAGAACAGCAAGCTGGCTTGGTTCTTCATTCATGAATTATCCAGAACGCTCGGAGGCTCGGATACCAAGATCGTAAACCTTACGCAGAAACATATCCGCGGACGCTTAGCCGAAGCATTAATGGTATTGTGCGACCATTACGGCTACGAGGATGACAACATGACGCTACGCATATACATGGCGCGTGAAGACCTTGCCAACCTGTCCAACATGACAACGTCAAACGCTATCCGTACGCTCTCCGGATTCGTTACCGAACGACTGATTACCGTTGACGGTCGTAAAATTAGGATTCTCGACGAACCTCAATTACGCAAAATATCGAAGTACGGTTAAACAATAGGCATTAGAATTGCGAATTAGTAGGATGAAATTTCGTACTTTTGCAGTGTTATGCCATTATTCGACACATATATCATCATTGTTGCCGCCGGTAGCGGCTCTCGATTCGGCTCTGATACGCCGAAACAGTTCTGCCTGCTCAACGGACAGCCGGTTGTAATGCACGCCATTAATAACCTAAAGCAAGCATTCCCCTCATCAGAAATAATCCTGGTAATCTCCCCTACGGAAGCAAAGCGCTGGGACGAACTCTGCGCCCGGTACGATTTCGTTACTCCTCGCATTGCCTTCGGCGGAGCTACGCGTTGGGAGTCAGTAAAAAACGGCCTTGCGGAGATTCCGCAGGACGCTAACCCCAACTCTGTAGTGCTCATCCATGATGGTGCTCGCCCCCTGATTGACACTGCTACCGCGAAGCGCGTAGCCGGAGCAGCATTCAATACCGACGGAGCAATTCCAGCCATTGACGTCAGCGACTCTCTACGCAAGCTGGGCGATGATGGCGTTAGCTCGGAGGCCGTAGACCGCTCGCAATATCAAGCCGTCCAGACGCCTCAAGGGTTTTCGCTCTGGCGCCTGCGCCAGGCCTATTCCCTCCCATACCAAACGACATTCACCGACGACGCCTCCGTAATGGCCGAAGCCGGATTTGAAAACATATTCCTTGTTAAAGGGAATCCGGACAACATCAAGATTACCAATCCTCGCGACATCGCTATTGCCGAAGCAATCCTCAGCTTAAGCAAATAGGACATCACTCCTCCTCTCCTCCCCTCCCTACCCTGATGACATCTCCCCGGGATTACGACATAAAATATATCAAAGGTATCGGGCCGGTTAAAGCAAAGCTTTTAACCGACGAACTCGGCATACGCTCGCTTGACGACCTAATCCACCATTTCCCGGCGAATTACGTTGACCGTTCAAAGATATATTCTATACGCTCCTTTTGCGACGAAATGCCCTACCTGCAAGTCCGAGGCCGCTTCGTTAGCTTTTCCGTTCAGGGAGAAGGCGCCAAGCGGCGATTGTTAGGCCTATTCAGCGATGGCACGGCCACGATGGAAGTTGTATGGTTTCAGCGCATAAAAGCACTGCAGGAGGCCTATCATACAGCAACCGAATATATCCTTTTTGGCAAGCCAAGGGAATTTAACGGTCGATGGAGCATGACGCATCCCGAAGTAGACCTCCCCGACTCAGTTACAGCCCAACAGGGCCTACGCGGTGTATACCCCCTAACCGAGAAACTTCGCAACCGAGGCGTTACCTCGCGCCTGCTACTGCAATGGATTAGCAACGCGCTATCCATTTTCCGACACTTTCCGGAAACCCTACCGGCAGAAATCATCAGCCATCAACACCTGATTAGCCACGATCAAGCCCTGCGCACTATCCACTCGCCCCACAACAGCGAGGAGCTCAACCAAGCCCGCAAACGCCTCAAATTTGAAGAGCTTTTCTATCTCCAACTCAACATCCGCCGATACGCGCTGAAACGCTCTGCGGCCATTAAAGGACGATATTTCCCTCGCATCGGACAGTTTTTCAATAATTTCTATACCCAGGTTCTGCCGTTTCCGCTGACCGGAGCTCAAAAGCGCGTGTTGCGCGAAATTCGTGCGGATGTCGGTTCGGGCAAACAAATGAATCGCCTAATCCAAGGCGATGTCGGTTCCGGCAAAACAATCGTTGCCCTAATGTCAATGCTAATGGCCCTGGACAACGGCACCCAGGCCTGCATGATGGCGCCAACCGAAATCCTCGCTACACAGCATTATGAGTCGATTCGCGAGATGACCGCCAAATTAGGAATAAATGTCCGACTCCTAACAGGCTCTACACGCAAAAAAGAACGCGACGAGATTGCGCAACAACTCTCCAACGGCACCCTGCACATCCTGATCGGCACACACGCCATCATCGAGGACAATGTGCAATTCCGCGACCTGGGATTAGCCGTTATCGACGAGCAACACCGCTTCGGCGTTATGCAACGAGCACGTCTCTGGGGCAAGAACACCATCGTGCCCCATATCCTCGTAATGACCGCCACCCCCATTCCGCGCACCCTGGCAATGACCGTGTATGGCGACCTCGACGTGTCGGTCATCGACGAACTACCCCCCGGTAGAAAACCGATTACCACACTGCTCCGCTACGACGACCAACGCTTCCAGGTCTACTGCTCCATCGGCAAACAATTAGCCATGGGTCGCCAGGTATATATCGTCTATCCCCTGATTCTCGAAAACGAAAAGCTTGATTTAAAATGCCTGGAGGAGGGTTACGAACTAATCCGCGAAACATTCCCCTCCTACAACGTTGCCTACGTCCACGGCAAGATGAAGCCAAAAGAGAAAGACTATCAGATGAAGCTTTTCGTAGAGAACCAAGCCCAGATAATGGTAGCAACAACCGTTATCGAAGTCGGCGTAAACGTACCCAACGCCTCGGTAATGCTCATCGAAAATGCAGAGCGTTTCGGTCTCTCACAGCTCCATCAGCTTCGCGGACGCGTAGGTCGCGGTGCCGACCAAAGCTTCTGTATTCTGATGTCAAAGCGCAAAATCGCCCACGAAACACGCAAGCGACTTGAGCTAATGACCTCTACTACCGATGGTTTTCTAATTGCTGAAGCCGACCTTAAAACGCGTGGCCCAGGCGACCTTGAAGGCACCATGCAGAGCGGTATGCCAATGGAATTACACGTAGCAAATCTGGCAACAGACGGACAAATTATCCAAATTGCGCGCGACTGTATCGACCAACTGCTCAACAACGATCCAAACCTCTCCGCTCCGGGCCACGAAATGCTAATTCCGGAACTTTCACAACTTTTTGCCCATAAGTCCGACATGAGCCGAATCTCTTAAAACAGATTAACACAGGCGACAACCAGGCTAAAAATCAAATAATTACACCGCAAGTATCGCTCTTTTTGAGCTCATTAAGTTATTTTAATACAAAAGAATTTCTATTATAGCGTAATTTTTCGTAACTTTGGGCAAACGATCATTGTCAGGCCTTACGGCTAACTACGACATCAATTACCGTCTCTCCCCATACGCATAATTCATGATGATATTTGGAAAACTAAATCATATTATAATACTGGCAACCACAGCCATCCTGAGCATCTCCGCCGCGAATGCCCAGTCTTTCAAGCTCCCCAAAGCCCACAACGCTGAACACAAAGGCCTCATCGCCAAGCAGCAAAATATTGGGAACCAAATTTCAGTAGAAGAAACCAAAGCATTTGTCGACAACCTCTTCAAAGAAGAGGAAGAACCCGAAATGGACATCTATACCGAAGGTTGGGAATCCAAACGCGTTAACGCTTACGTCGGCATGGAAGTGCCCGACACCAAAGTTATCGACGTCAGCGATTTCGCAATGCCAACCCCCGGCTACGTTACATCGCCCTACGGCTACCGTCCACGATTCAAACGCGTCCACAAAGGTATCGACCTGAAACTGCAGGTTGGCGATACCGTGCGCGCTGCCTTCGACGGACGAGTTCGCCTGACCAACTTTGAAGGCAAAGGCTATGGCTACTACGTAATTCTGCGTCACCCCAACGGCCTTGAAACCGTTTACGGCCACTTATCACGCTTCCTCGTTAAACCCGACCAATACGTTAAGGCCGGCGACCCGATTGCTCTCGGCGGAAACACAGGCAGAAGTTTTGGTAGCCACCTCCACTTTGAAACCCGCTACATGGGTTATCCTATCAACCCGGCAGCCATCTTCGACTTTGCCAACCAGACCGTTCATACCGACGAATTTACGTTCAACAAGCAAACTTATACCCAAGCCCGTAACTTCGATCCGAGCGCAAATCAAGAATACGCACGTCAATACCTGGCTTCAGCACCGCAAAAAAGCACATCATCCAAAAAGCAAAACTCAACAGCCAAAAAAGCCAAGAGTTATACGGTTAAACGCGGTGACTCACTCAGCCGAATCGCATCACGCAACGGCATGACAGTGCGCCAGCTTTGCAAACTCAACGGCCTCTCAACCAAGGCCAAGCTTACGCCCGGCACCAAAATCCGCCTCCGCTAAAGCCCCCAACCACGCCCCTCCAATAACCTCAGCTAGGTTCCCAAAAAAATGGGGTCAAACACCTACCTTCGTCTACCAATACGATGA
>CAZKYD010000097.1:0-9396 GCA_964556875.1 uncultured Alistipes sp. | reverse complement strand
CTCTAACCTACAGGAGGAAAATTGGTAAGACCGGGCGTTCCGGCAATGCCGTCAGGCTTTCGTGCAAGCATCGAGCCTATGTCTCGACCATCAGGCTTCTATCCTTAACGCTACGCCGAGAAATCTTCGGGATTCCTCGGCTTTTTTGTCTTTTATTGAGTGTGCTCTTTGCCGTAATTTTACGGCATGAACACGTCTATTTCGAATAAATCTTCGGAGATTATACTCTCCTCGGCTTTCCCTGATATTAATATCGTATCAGGCGCTGAGTACTGTATGATTGCGGTTCATTATAACTCGCAAAATTTACTCTACGGTAAATTCTTTACATACAACTCGCAAATTACGTTACGCAATCTTGCCGAACTTTTCGAGCTTTTCATGCGCAAGAAAGGTCATTCATACTTCGTATTTAATATCTCGGTCTACGAGAATGACAATACAACTCCAAGTGACTCAACATCGTATTCTGTATTATATTGTGACCGGGTTATCGACATGGAGGATACAACGAATTTCCTCCAACATAATTTCCTGAATCTTCAAGGCGCTCGCCGATGCCCGCCTTCGCTCCCCATCAACGTTTACGCTTTACTGCAAGCCGGTGAATCTTCGCTGGTTTCTGTCGAATACCAGGCGATGAAACCCAATGGAGAGATATTCACAGATTCTCTTGATTTAACTGTTGACACTACAGTATACAAAACTGAAATCATGGATATCTCCGTCTCGCCGGATGATATCCGTCAAAAAGCCGGTGATGTTACATTATTGGCTTTTACCGTACATTGTGGCATGAGGTCTATTACTTGCTTCATCGATGACGGCCTCTCCGATGCTGAGTTATTCATCTTCCGTAACGAGTTTAATTTCATCGATTGGATCGCTTTTAACGCGGTTTCTACCGAAAAACTTGACGTTGACCGCTCAACAGCTATCCTGAATCGTTCTCTTTCGTCTTACGACCAAACGGTTACTAAAACGTATGAGGTTGAAACCGGCCCACTTTCGTTGGCCGAAGCTCGTTCTTTGGAGTCGCTTCTACAATCGCAGGATGTGTACCATGCTGAAGCTCCTTCAAACTCGGCTAAAATATTGCCGGTGATTATAACAGAATCTACTTCTGAAATACAAAATGGTGACGATAAACTTAACTCTGTCAAGTTTACGTGGCAGTTTACCGACGTGAAACCGCGTCTATCGATACCCAAATTCTCGGATATCTTCGACGCAAATTATAATCCTGCTTATAATTGATTATGGCTGACGCTATTCATATCTCTACCGCTCGAACAATGCTCAACTCAGGGGAGCCGGTCTCGCTCAAGGCGTGGAAACGCGACGGTTCTATTATGTCGCTGGTCAATTGCATTGGCCTGCAATACGACTTTAGAACCGGCACTCGAAACGTTAAAATCCTCGCGTCAGGTCAAATCCGGAAGGTGCGAGATGTCTGTATTTTTGAGGTTAATAATCTTCCTGTTTATCTTTAAAGATTATGGATTATCTGAACTTTAATTCCATCGAGGACCTCCCGATTATATCGGGACGGGCTATCTTTCAATCGGATTCAGCTTCCGTTTTCCGCGAAGATCTGGATTCGTCGCCCATCATTATAAACGACTCTATGAAATATATGCCATGGGGACATGACAATCAGATGCCGTTTAATATCCTGGATCTCATAGAACGCGATGAAACCTTGTCTACTTGCCAGGTGTTCAATGCCGAAGTATGCTATGGTGCCGGCTTGGTGTATAACACGGATAATGCTTCGCCGGCAACTCGTAGGGAGGTGGAAGAGTTTATGATGGATAACGACTTCGCTTCATATTTTCTCGGCGCTTCTCAGGACTTGAAACATTTTGGTTTCTGCGTCTCTGTAATTTATTTGGACCCTGAGTCCAACAAAATTAAACGTATCCTTCGTAAAGAAGCGTGCTATTGTCGCTTCGAACCGGCTGATGAATCTGGTAGAATCAACAATCTGCTATACGCTAACTGGCGTTGCTCTACCATCCCTAACAATATCGAAAAAATCCCGCTCCTAAATCCGCAAGCTCCTTGGAGCGATCTTAAACGGCTGATAAGAGCAACCCCGAGCCAAACTAAATTTGCGCTCGTTTCGCGTATCCCTACGGTTGATTCTACTTATTATCCGATTCCTTACTATGCTTCGCTGTTTCGTGGCAAATGGTATAATATCAAGCAGCTTATCGCTATCGCAAAACAGGCGAAGCTCCGCAACTCCGCTCCAATTAAATACCAAATCGAAATCTCCCAGAAATACTGGGATACGATTTTCCGCGCCGAGGGTATTACCGACCGTCGGAAACAACAAGAACGTGTAGTTAAGGAAAAGGAGAATATCATAAACTTCCTTACCGGCGCTGAAAACAGCGGTAAGGCATGGTTCTCAACGTTCTATATTTCGCCGGACGGTAAAACACAACACGATGTTGTTATCAACAAAATAGATGCTTCAAAGGAGGGCGGTGATTGGGAAACCGATATCCAAGAGGCCATCAACATGATCTGTTTCACAATGCGAGTCCACAGTAATCTGGTCGGCTCAGTGCCGGGAAAAAGCCAGAGCAATAACAGTGGCTCGGATAAAAGAGAACTTTATACCATCGCCCAGGCTCTCCAGAAACCTTATCACGACCTGCTGTTTACCGTACATCGGATTATCATCCGTATGAACGGTTGGCAATCGGTTTTCCCCGATTGCCCTTTCATTCAGCTTACAACGCTGGATGAACATAAGGACGCGAAAACTGTAACCACAAACGAATCCTCATTATGAGTACGAAATTGATAACGTCCGATGAGCAAATTCGGACATATCTCCCAAATATAATGATCACTGTCGAAGGTGAATCCTCGCTCTTCGACAAGCTCTCTCCGTTCATTGAATCGGCTGAACAATGGTTCAAGAAAACATTTTCAGCAGAATCTCCGTTCAACACTATCGCAGGATATGCTGAATCTAATATTACTAAAATTTTAACCGCTCGTATCGTTATCGCAGAGGCATATCGAAACGCCATCCCATCGCTCGACTTGGTGCTTACACCTAACGGTTTCGGTGTCGTAAACAACAGCAATGTTGCTCCCGCTTCGAAGCAGAGAGTCGATCGACTAATCGACGCAATGGTCATGCAGCGCGATAGCGATATCGAGCTTCTCATACCACTTCTCGCTTCGGTATCAAAGTGGCGAAACTCGGAACAATTCAATTGGTTCGCTTCAACGCTTTTCCCTAATATTGATGTTGTAAAAGCTGTTTCCGGCACAAACACAAATCGATGGGAACGTTATTTGGCTCTACGCCACAAAATTATCAATATCGAAGCTTCTCTTGCAGAGGAATTTTTCTCTCAGGAGCTGCTCTCTGTCCTCAGACAAAGAGCGGTTACCAATGAACTGTCCGATGCCGATAACCATGTTGTCGCTATCCTAAGGTCGCAAATTATTGCTGTACTGAATGATCAGCCCATCAATATGCGACAGATGATTGACCTGATTAATTACATCCGTAATAATGCAGCCAATTTTCCCGAGTGGAACAACTCCGCTACTGCGGAGCTTTTCTCGCCTCCGATATTCAAAAACGAGAAAGCTTCCGCAGGATATTTCTTCTAATGGATTTAGTGTTTATGAATAGTAATAGTGTATTAAAGGTTGATTTTAAGGTTCCGAGGAGCTGGCATGAGCTTTCTCCTCGAAACCTTAAATATCTTTTCTCCTTGATGGCCAAGGAGTTTCCGCTTGATGTAATTATTATTCTGGCTTTTCTCAATTGGTCAGGAGCTTCGATTATTACTCGCTCTAAATATAATCCCCGGGAATTCCTTTTGCGTTACCGCAAGAACGAATTTCCTATCTCAGTCCAGCAACTCACAGAGTTTGCTATGGAACTTGATTGGATTAAGAAGCTTCCGGATTTCCCGGTACGCTTCCAGAAAATCCGAGGTCACGTTGCTCTTCCTGCGGATTTTCAAGACGTTCCGTTCGAATCATTTATTATTTGCGAAAATTTCTACCAAGGTTATCTTACAACTCAAAACGATGAGCTGCTGGATGACCTCGGCTCTACTCTTTATCAATGCCGAAGCCGGCATCGTTTCTCTGCGGTAGAGCGAATCAATATGTTCTATTGGTTCGCAGCTCTCAAGATGTTCTTCTCGAAGATGTTTCCGGACTTCTTTCAGCCTTTGGCTTCGGACCCGGAGAACCTAATGGGTTCCCCGGACGTTGGGAAAAATCTTCGCTCGGCAATGAACAATCAAATCCGCGCCCTAACTAAGGGCGATATTACAAAGGAGGCTACAGTCCTTCATATGGATACGTGGCGAGCACTTACTGAGCTTGACGCTCAGGCTCGCGAATATAAAGAACTTAACTCTAAAACCCATGGTAAGTGATTGGAATGCTACGGAGTTCTTCCGTAATCTGTTGAATAATAACAAACTCGCTCAGTCTCTCGGATTCTCTTTTGCAAGAGTCTCCGGCCTCGAGGGGTTTGAGCAAGCTATGCATAAACTGACTTCGGCTAAAGCCCTACTTTGCGTTTCGGACGAGGCGGACGGCTACATGGATCTTAATAATACGCCGAAGTCAAGACGAATCAAAACAGTATTTATGGCCATGCGCCATCAACTCGATAACATGCCGGCTCGAGCCGAATGTTTCGAGAATATGAACGAAATTTTCAGACAGTTTATGTCGGTATTGACTCGCGAACGTGTGAAGCTGGAGCAAAACTCCATCTTCATCGACCCGCGAGTATCGTTCAATCAGATTGACCGTTATTTCTTCGCCGGAGGCGCTTGCGCTTACTTTCAGGTCGTTATCGACCTGTTTACTGATCTTAGATTCAATGTAGATGAATGGGCCGACGATTACGTGCCGGAAATCCAGAACATAAACCCTAAGGGTGATATCTATCTCAAAGCTTACGATGTAAACAAAAAAATAGCTTTAATCAAACTGGTTAAATCTGTAAAAGGAGATGGTCTCGAAGCGGCAAAAAAATTAGTTGAAGCATCTCCAACTATCTTACTCGCCAATACAGATATGGCTCGGTACAAGGAACTCAAACCTCAATTCGATGAATTAAATGCAGTCATCCAATTCCGATACTAAACAAGAAGAGGAACGCCGAAAGTACGTTAGCGCCTTTAATAGCACCATGATTAAAATCTGGCGCGAAAAAATCATTATGCTCGAGGCCGTGCGCACTGGAACGCTTTACCGCTCTACCATGGCGGTTTATCAGCGGATGGACGCGAAAGTTACTTCGGTTGTACTTTCGCAATCGTTCCGTACTTACGGCGTTTTTGTGAATTATGGAACAGGCAGTAATACTCCGAGAGGCAATTCAGGAGATATTGGTCGGCCAAACCGCCGTAAAAAGAAGCCCTGGTTCTCTAAAAAATACTTCGCCTCGGCTATGAATATCCAAGAATTTTTTGCCGATAATCTCGGCCGTGAATTCTGCAACATTATCTCTAATGCTCTGTCAGCCGACGCTATACGTCGTGCCGTTACCATTAATCCATAAAGCAATCTACATTTGCTTCATGTCTTTTTTTTGAATTGAGATGATATGTAACTTCGCTTATCATCTCAATTCTTCTTATAATGTCTACACTGTCATGCTCAGATCTTGTTAGTCAGTTCCGAACTATCTCGGAACAGAATGCTATATCACCGGAATCTCTTGGTTATATCCTCCAATCTATTATCGATGATGTAGTAAATCAGCTCAACTCACTCTATAAAAATATTACTCAAGTCTCCGGAGATTTAGATAGCTTAACCGAAGCTGAGAAAAACGACGTTGATGATATCCAGAAGTGGATAAATCAGCTCGAAGGTGCTAAAGCATTGCACCATCTGGAGCTAATCCAAGATGCGGTGGCTCTTAGATTCTATCCTAAAGGGATTGAACTGTTTTCCGGTCAACAATGCTCTATGTCCGGCGAAGTCGTGATGCCGACTGTCTCCGATTCTCAGGCAGGGGTGCTGTCTGGGGAGATGTACAAAGCGCTTGCAGACAAGCAAACCAAACTTTCGGTAACCAGCGACTTTGAGCTAACAACAACAGGTATGTTGTCGTTAGCTAACGCTGCCAAATTAGCCGTATTTATCGACCTTTGGAATCGTGCTTGCTACTCAGGCACTACTTCATATGGGAAATATAATAGCTCTACTGGCTATTTCGAGCTATATGACCTGAAAGACATTACATATGAACAAGCTGTCAGAATTATGAACGCGGGCAAGGCCCCCGTAGTAGCTCCGGCAAGTTTCTATGATCACAAATATTGCCGTGCAAATTTGCCTTACTTCTACTCAGAACAAAATCCGGAACAGATTGATACTTCCTATATGTTCTACTACGCCAGCTCGTTAGAGGTGGTTTGGAACTCGCAAGTGATTTCTGATTATTATACATTTTGCGGGGCTAATCGTATCCGCAAATTGTTAAACCCTATCAGAATCGTTAAGGCTTACGATTTAAGTAACAATGGGTTTACAAATCTCGAGGACGCCACTTTCTATGTTACAGACAAATGGGCGTATTCTCTGTTTCGTATCAAATACGCTGCAAATCTTTCTCTGGCTACGCTGCAGAGTTTCTCTGCAGAGGAATCCACCGGAAGAACCGGCGGATTGACAGTGCAGGTACACGCCGACGTGTACGCCAAGCTTACAGGCGATACGTCGAACGCTTCAGCAGCTGCGCTATCTGAATCTAAAAAATCTGCTTGGCGCGATGCTTATGATAAGGCTTATGCCAAAAATATTATCTTCACTCCAGCAACTTAAATATTACAATCATGATACAAAATATTGCAGACAATGGCCACGTTTGGCTGACCGCAAACGATGGCATGATGCTAAACAAAGTAGGAACTGAGATTTACCTGCAAAAGGTACTCGCACCAACCAACGATGCCGATGCTTGGCTGGAGGTTGATGCAAAAGATGTCCCACAAAGGGATATTCCAACGGATGCAGATGAAAAATGAGGATTACATGAACTGATTTTTCATTTAATCTTTACCATCATGATACCAAAAAATCTTAAACCTACGGTTCAACTGCTATCCGCAGTCCTTCTAATTTTAGTCGGCTGCGGGCTGCTAATCGCCGGATTCTGCAGCCCCCCGCCGGGTGAGATCCACGACTCAATCCTAATCGCTTTTGGCGAAATTCTAACTTTCGTCGGGGCTCTCTTTGGTATTGACTATCATTACAAATACAAAAATTTCAACTCTGATCATTAGGTCGCATCCAATTATGAGATCAATTAACAAAATTATTATTCATTGTTCTGCCACTATCGAGGGGAAGGATTACACTGTAGAACAAATCAGAAGCTGGCACATCCGCGATAATGGCTGGAAGGATATCGGTTACCATTTTGTAATTTATCGCGACGGTTCAATCCATGCCGGACGCCCTATCGAGCAGATAGGGGCGCATTGCCTTGGAATGAATAATCATTCCATCGGCATTTGCTACATAGGTGGCATGGATATTAACAGAAAGCCTAAGGATACAAGAACTCCTGAGCAGAAAACTGCTCTAATTTCGCTGGTTAAGTTATTAAAGGCTTCGTTCCCTGATGCTACTGTCCACGGCCATAATGAATTTGCTAACAAATCATGCCCATGTTTCGACGTACAATCTTCAGAGCTCGTAAATCTCTGAAAGCCAACAGAACTGTTGGCCCTATATCCTACATACTGGGTATTTGGATAATCTCCATCGCGCTTTTAATCGCATTGCTCGGATGCTCTACGCACCGAAGAATCAATGCTTCATGCAGCGGGAATAATGATTCGATTGCGATTTCAAAATCAGCCGAATACTTCGTATCGACTGATTCTGCACTCTCAAATCTTTTCCTCTCTTTCGATACTATCGAGGTGATGGCCGTCGGAATCCCACAGATTAATCTGTGCGATTCTTCTCCGGCTGCAATCATTTCCAACTATGCTTTACAGCCTCGTTTGATATATCTCCGAGGCATAAACACTTCGATTCAATCATCGAAGAGCGCTTATAAAAACGCCATCAAACATTACAACTCCATCGATTCTGTAAAAGCGTCATCTTCAGTTCAAGTAAAAAACTCGGAGGTCTCTTCTACGAAGAGGAGCTTCTCAATTATAGATGTCGCAATTTTATTAATATTCATACTATTAGGTTTCTGGTTGTCAAAATATGCTGATTCATTCAAAAAAAGTTAGGTTTACATTATAACTCAAGTTACAATACTTTTCAAGATTTGATTTGCAAGCACTGCAAACTGAATATAGTAATTGGGTTTTAGACGGACTGAGTCGCGACGACTCGGTCCGTTCGTGCTCATTAACGGATGCTATTCTATATATCATCATGCCGTAGATAGGGCCATCAGCACCTTACCTTGTTGGCTGCTTCAGTTATATGATATCGTTTTGACTGTATTCGCCATCGAAACGGACCATGGCATAGTTTGGGGGAGCGAGTGACGTCATCTCCTGCTCGGTTCCGTCAATCGGCTCTCAAGCTGCTTTCAGCATGGATTTTAAATTTTAGGGGTTATAGATCTGGAATTGGTCATCCGCCTGATTTCATTCGCAAAGTTAAGTACGCAGCCGGCACTTCCAAAAGTAAATAAACCATGAGGAAAAATCTTCCCTCGGCATTCGCCGACGGTATTTTTCCCTTGGCTTTTGGAGTGTTCGGCTTTTCGCGCACTTACTAAGCGAATAAAATCATCGGGCGGAGGCCCAAAATGTTTAACCCCTAAAATTTAAAACCCATGTCTGAAAATTATCAAACCGCAACTTTCGCTCCAATCGCCGGAACCGAGCAGAAGAGGACTCGTAGATCTAACACTCGCTCCCCCAAACTCTACCAGGTACACATGGAAGGTTTCGATGGCGAATACAGCAAATACGAAATCGAAGCCTGGAGCTTCGCTGAAGCAGCCGACAAGGCAAGGGACCTTGCTGATGGCCCTATCTACAACATGAACATCTACGAACTTCCTTACTAAGGATGGCCTAAAAAGGTAGTTCCTTCGGGAACTACCTTTTTTGTTGCACAACCGGCCATCCTTAGCAGGGAAGTCCTTGAGATTGGAACAGTAGCTTCTCGGTTTCACTGAGAAGCTACAAAAGTTTTCTTTTATCGCATCCGTAATTCTCTTGGATTTCACTATATCCAGTTTGCAGTGCTTGCAAATCAATTCTTTCAGCGCCATTTTGCCCTACGGTTACAAGACCTTCGGGCGGTTCCCTATCGGGACCTCCGAGAAAATGACGCTACCATCCGGCTTGAATCCTGGACTAATGAGATACTTCGTTCCGCCCCAACCGCCGAGAACTTCTT
>CAZKYD010000096.1:0-9583 GCA_964556875.1 uncultured Alistipes sp. | reverse complement strand
GGGGATTAGTCGACGGGGAGGAGGGTTTGGGTTAGGGGGTAGAAGAGGTAGCCGGTGAGGTTGGTGTAGCCACACTGATAGAGCAGGGCCATGTATTCACGGACTTGGTCGCGATATTTTTTGCGTGGTACGCCGAACTTGTAGTCGATAACTACTACTTCGCCTGACGGGAGCTGGACTACGCGATCGGGACGGCGCAAGCCTTCGGGCGCGGTTAGGGGGCGCTCGGTCATCAGTAGCTCAAAATCCTCGAACCAGGGTTTCACCATGGGCATATTTAGGGCTGCCGTGAGTTTTTCGAGGTATGGGCGCCACTGGGGTTCTTCCAAATTGCGGCGGTATGCTCCGCGCTCCATTGCCAACGGCAAATCGGCGATATGACGCACATTCGCCAGCACGTCGTGCAAGAAGTTGCCGACATGGCGCTCATCGTTGATATCAAACACTCCCTGATGCTCGATGTCGTCGGGCAAGATGATATCTGCGGGGCGCTCTACTCGATATTCACTGAGAAACGTTTCATATGGCATTTCGGCATCGAACGATTGGGGGCGCTCGCCTGAATAATCTTTCAGGGCATCGGCGGGATACAGCGAGCCGGCGTCCTGCAACTCTGCCTGCGCCTTTTCATCCCCTTGCACTTTTGTCTGCTTAAATGTCGGACTTCCGATAATCAATTTTTTTTCGCCATCAGCCGCATCATGGAGGTAGTCAGCTAAGGGGAACACCCACTGGCGGGCATCGTCAGAAATCCTATAACCGGCGAGACACGCGTCATCGAGTTGCTTTACGGAACTAAATAGCAGGTTACTCAAATTTGTGCGAGCATCTTTGGCAGTCCCTAATTTTGCATACACGATCAGCTCACTGACCGCACGCGTAAAGGCTACATACGCCACATTTAAGTTGTCAAGCATCTGAGTTTGGCTATACTCCTTGATTTGCTCGCTCAGAAGGGGTACATTCTCATAGCTCGCCTTATGCACCAGTGGGATAAACGGCGGGACATCATCGCTGTCACACCATCCGAAAGCATCGGCGTCCAATCTATACCATCCTTCGCCCTTATATTCTACCATCTTATTGGAGCAGAAGGGAATATGCACGCATTGGAATTCCAACCCCTTGGCTTGGTGAATAGTCATCACACTGATTGCATTCATGCCGTCGGGAGCTGGCAGAGTCTGACGGCGGCCACGACTATCCCACCAGTCTAAGAAGCTGTCAACATCCGAAGTGTTGGCTGCTTCAAACTCCGACACAAGGTCTTGGAACGCCGAAATGAAAGCCACATCCTCGACACGCGATTT
Organism: uncultured Alistipes sp.; assembly: GCA_964556875.1. Classification (GTDB taxonomy): domain Bacteria; phylum Bacteroidota; class Bacteroidia; order Bacteroidales; family Muribaculaceae; genus UBA7173. The sequence goes on along the minus strand of CAZKYD010000096.1, from coordinate 8,273 downwards.
CTGAGGCACATATTTCTGGATTATCCTCTCGGTGATAGCGAAAAGGCTCGGACAGTCGGCATCCTCAGGTCTTGCCGTCTCGGCGTCGATGCTCGTCTGCGTCTCATCGGGATTATATTCGCCGGGGAGCGGTTCGGTAGCCGCCACGGCTTTCATCAAGGCCTCATCGGGGGTAAGACGTCGGCGAATGGGGTTTCCATTCTCGTCAACATCGTCCTTTTCGTCAAACACACAGAGCTCGTAGCGATGGATAAGACGATTGCGCAGGAAATCGGGATTCGGCTTCATGACCGGTCTCCCCTCCTCATCCATCCCCTTATTCAGGTCGATAATATATTGAGGAGTGGTTATGATACGCAAAATACCGACAATCAGCTGCACCGCCGGGGATGCGGAAATCTCCATGGCGTCAGACGAAACGATATCGATATGTCCATGTTTCCACTCCGGTTTGGTCATCTCCTCCAGCAAGCAGGAGATCACTTTCTCCCCCTGCGTATGCTTTCTAACCAAAATGGCAATATCCTTCGGTTGATAGCCACTCGACAATTCGCGGTCGATTTCCTCAACCAGATGGCGCAGGATATCCTCATCGGTCCATTTGGTATAACCCGTCTGAACATCAGCAATTCCATCCTCATCCGAAGCTTCAGCCTGCACTTCGCTTGCATCGCCGTCGCCTTCGTCATCAGTGCCCGGACCAAAGATAACCTTCACATATCCGTCGAAGTTCTGATTCTTTGGAGCAACTTGCTGAATCAGTCCGCTATAAGCAGTAGTTGCCAAACCATCGGGCATATCTTCCGACGTTTTACCGTCGATAGCACGTGCGAGCGCCGCAAACAGAGTGTTATTGAACATCACAACCGTGCGCGAGCTGCGCCAGTTGGTGTTATCAGCGATATTCACACCCTTAATCTCAACATTATCCCGGCCGAACGTGCCTCGGAAATCATTTTCGACAGTAGAGCCCAACAGTTCCGGACTCGAATTGCGGAATCGATAGATACACTGCTTTACGTCGCCGATGATAAGGTTGTCATTACCACGCGACATACTTTCAGCCACCAATGGTCGCAGATTATCCCACTGCATTACCGAGGTATCCTGGAATTCATCGATAAGGAAATGATTTATGGTAGTGCCGATACGTTCATAAACGAATGGTGTTTCTTCATCGCAAATTACCTTGCGGAGCAAAGAGGTAGTGTCCCCCAACAAGAACGCCTCATGTTCGCGACAATATTCATCAATATATTGGCAAGCCTCCGAGAATAGACCTAACAGATACATCTGGCGATACAAAATTTCGTTGAGCATACACTCTTTGAAATATTCTATTGCAAATTGCAACGTGTCAACCAAATGGGCATCATAGGCATCACTCCAAGCCAACCCCTTCTTCAACTTAACTCGCCGCGGATGTTTACCATCAGTTTCATCCGCCGGAACAGCGGCATTGATGATGGTTACGCGGGGCTCTTTCCCCTTGGGATATGGCGAATATGAGAAATCGCCTACAGCCCATCGCTCTATATAGTTAGCTTTAAGCGTAGATTTGACGGCATCATACTCTGCTCCATTCTTCAGCTGAATAGCATGGAGCTTTAGTTTCGCACGCGCAACGTCAAGATGAGTATTGAAACTTACAAGAAAACGCGACACTCGGTCAGGATCACTAATATAATCCATGATCGCCTTGCTGTTGGTCTTAAACGTTTCGCCACGCAGACTCGAAATCATTCGAATCAGCTCCTTGTTGAGCTTCGAAGAGCGCGACAAAAGGTTGGCCTTTTGCCCCTCATCTATCAACGACTCCATATAGCGGTTGAGCCAATGCTCCAACCTCACCCTACGCAAACGGTTATCCTCGTTGAAGCCACGTTCCGGGACATTCAGCGAATTGAGCATCTCTCCGATAGCTACGGCGATAGGATAATTATCCTGCACCTCAAGGTCGAAATTTTCCGGCAGGTCGAGTTCGCGGGTAAAGATGCGCAGAATATTCTGGAAGAACGAGTCGATTGTCGATACGTTAAACGACGAGAAGTTGAACAACAAATCCGACAAGGCGCGATAAGCCGCTTGCGCAACCTCCTCATCGGTAGCGCTGTAAACCTCTTTCAGATAGTCGAGGTGAGCGCTTTTGTCATCCGTAATTTTTGCAAGAATACTGAGCTCCTTGATGATACGGTCAGTCATCTCTTGCGTAGCTTTATTCGTAAAAGTTATCGCCAGGATGCGTCCATGAGCTTTCGGCTTGCGGAAGCCGTAATCACCCTTTCCATACAGGCGATTACGACCGGCAGAATCACGTCTGCCAAGTAGCAGTGTCAGGTATTGGCGGGTAAGAGCAAAGGTTTTACCCGACCCAGCCGAAGCTTTTTGGATATGTAGCACAGTTCTTGATATTAAAAAGAATAATGGGAGAGGGAGAGAGGAAAAGTGGAGAGAGAGGATATCAGATAATAAGTGGGGGTGCTATTTTACAGGGATGAGTAGCTCAGCGGCTTTCACTCCGGAGGCGGTCACGCGCAGACGAAGTGTGCCGGCTGACGTACCGCTACGCAGAATGGCGGTAGCCGCACCGCTGAAGAGCTTCATTTCGGGATTTTGGAATGGGAGCACACAAGTGGCATCGCCGTTGGCAGTAGCTTCGAACATTCCGGCACCGTCAACCTTAAATTTCACCATGCGCGAGTCGGTCGGGCAGATATTGCCATCCTTATCGGCAACCTGCACGGTTACATAAACCAGGTCGTCGCCATTGGCATCAAGCGATGAGCGATTTGCGGTTAACACGATATGATGAGCCTTACCGGCGGTGCGAATAATCTTTTCGTCGGCGCGATTCCCATCCTTATCGTAAGCAACAACTTTCAGTTCGCCCGGTTCATACTTGGTGTCCATCCACATCAGGCGGAAACGGTTCTGAACGGTGGAATCGTTCTTTTCGCGAACGCCCTGGCTCTTTCCGTTGATAAAGAGCTCAGCTTTAGGATAGTTGGTATAGACAAATACCGGAGTTACTTCTCCTTCGCGGCCTGCCCAGTTCCAGTGAGGAAGCACGTGGAGAGTGTTGTCGGTTTTGTTCCACTGTGAGCGATAGAGATAGTAGCGGTCTTTCGGAAGTGAGGCAAGGTCGATAATACCGAACAGAGAGCTATGGCTGGGCCATGCATCAGTATCATAGGGTGAGGGTTCTCCGAGGTAATCGAAACCGGTCCAAACAAACTGGCCGATAACCCAGGGCATATCTTCATCGCGAGCAAAGTCGAGGTCGGGAAGATTTGACCAATCGCAAGTTTCATTGTCGTAGCTGTTCGACTGATTGTCGGAATGCATAGCGGTATGGTGGCCGTCTTCACCGGGAAATTCTACCGGGAAATAATATACGCCACGCGACGATACGGTTGACGCGGTTTCCGAACCGAGCACTAACTGCTGAGGCAGGCGCGAATAGATTTCCTCGTAGCGCTGGGGCTTATAGTTAAAGCCGGGAATATCGAGAGCTGCCGCGAAACCATTATCGAGCACTGACCCTATCTGATCCATACCGCAAGTGACGGGACGAGTTGGGTCGAGCTGATTTACCAACCCTTTGAGCATTGTCAGTTCCTTCATGCCGACGGGGCCCCACTGGCTGGGCACTTCATTGCCGATTGACCACATCACTACCGAGGGATGATTGCGATAATGCTCTACCATGTTGGTAACATCCTTCTCGGCCCACTGATTAAACACTGCGCCATAGCCGTTAGGCGATTTCGGACGGAAGCCCCAATCGTCGAACGGCTCTACCATCATCATGATACCCATTTCGTCGCAAAGTTCTACGAGCTCCGGAGCAGGCATATTGTGAGAGGTGCGAATCGCATTCACACCCATATCCTTCAGCAATTCGAGCTGATGGCGCAAAGCCGAGCGATTGACAGCAGCGCCGAGCGGACCAAGATCGTGGTGGTTGCAGACTCCCTGAAACTTGGTATATTCGCCGTTGAGGAAAAAGCCCTTCGAGGGGATATATTCGAGAGAGCGGATACCAAAGCGAGTTGTATAGCTGTCAACCTCTTTGCCGTCGACAGCCAGAGTAGTTTTGGCGGTATAGAGCGCGGGGGTTGCAGGGCTCCAAAGTTGAGGATTATCCACAAGAAAATTCTGCGAGAACGCCTGGCCGCGAGCAATGTAGGCCGACTTATCGGAAGCTACTTCCTGCCCATCAGGAGAGTAGATTACAGTTGTAACATCCACTTTGTCGCCATAAGGCCATTTCTCAAACTGCTTAGCCCCTTCGATTTGCATCTTCAGGTTTACAGAGGCATATTCTTTTGAGACTTTCGGAGTGGTGATATATGTACCCCAAGTTGGGATATGGATTTTCGATGTCTCTACAAGATGAACATTACGATACAACCCTGCACCGGGATACCAGCGCGAAGCTTTCTCATAGTTCTCCAGCTCAACTACCAGCTCATTCTTGCCTAAGCGCAAGTCTGCATTGTTGAGATTTATATAGTAGGAGTTATAACCGTAAGGCCATGCACCAACTTCCTTGCCGTTCAGACGCACCTTCGAATTGGCCATAGCGCCATCAAACACGAGGGTGAACGAGCGGTCGGTTGTATCAGCTATTTCGATGGTGCGTCGATAGGTTCCCTTGCCGATAAAGGGGAGTCCTCCGGTGCGCCCGGTTTTTAGAGTGCGTTCTCTTTCGCCGTTCTGCTCAACGGCTACTTCCTGAAGGTCGTTATTACGATCGAACGGGCCATAAATAGCCCAATCGTGGGGCACTCTGACCGACTGCCAGCTCTTGGCATCAGCCTCCGCACCCTTGGTGAATTCCCACCCATCATTGAGGGTTGTCACTGTGCGCGCGCCTACAGTTAAGGCCGACGTTGCCATCATGAGCGCCACTATATTGCAGATTGTTTTCATGCTATCGTTAACTTAGATTGGTTTAGTTAGGTTGCTATTGCAAAGTTAACAAAAATCTTTCGTGATTGTAAATTCCCTATGTAAATTTTGAATTTATGAAAAAGTTTTATCAACTTTGCAGATATCTTTTACCTCAAGTATTAACCCTCTGATAACAAACCACAGAATTCCATGAAGAAAATCCTGGCGGCCATGGCGTTAACTGCCTCAGTGGCCGGTTTTGCTCAGCAAAAAGCTGCTATCTCCCTTCATCCCGACAATGCTAATCAAATAATCAACAAAGAAATCTACGGTCAATTTGCCGAACACCTCGGCACCTGCATCTATGGTGGCCTATGGGTTGGCGAAGACTCTGAAATTCCCAATACGAATGGCTATCGCAACGACGTTGTAAACGCGCTGAAGGAGCTGAAAGTGCCCGTGCTGCGCTGGCCCGGCGGTTGCTTTGCCGACGAATACCATTGGCGCGACGGCATCGGCCCGAAGGCGCAGCGCCCCAAAATGGTCAACAGCAACTGGGGTGGCACAGTTGAAGATAACAGCTTCGGCACCAACGAATTCTTCAATCTCTGCGAACTGATCGGCTGCGAGCCTTATCTGAGTGGCAACGTAGGTAGCGGATCGGTTGAAGAGCTCGCAAAGTGGGTTGAATACATCACCGCTGAAGATGGCCCGATGGCAGCGCTCCGCAAGGAGAACGGTCGCGAAAAACCCTGGCACCTGAAATATCTCGGTGTTGGTAACGAAAGCTGGGGTTGCGGCGGCAGCATGCGCCCCGAATATTATTCCGACCTTTTCCGTCGCTATTCAACTTACTGTCGCAACTTCAACGGCAACATCCTCTACAAGGTTGCCAGCGGTGCCAGCGACTACGATTACAACTGGACAAAAGTGTTGATGGAAAATGTAGGCCACCGCATGGACGGCCTGTCGCTCCATTACTATACCGTTGCCGACTGGAACCACAAAGGCTCTGCCACTGATTTCAGCAACGACGACTACTATTGGACTCTCGGCAAATGTCTGGAAATCGAATCCGTAATTCAGCAGCACGCCGAAATCATGGATAAATATGACCCTGAAAAGAAAGTCGGCCTGCTCGTTGACGAATGGGGAACTTGGTGGGACGAAGAGCCCGGCACCATCAGCGGCCACCTCTACCAGCAGAACACCCTGCGCGACGCTTTCGTTGCTGCCCTCACTCTCGACGTATTCCATAAATACACCGACCGCGTAAAGATGACCAACATCGCCCAGATTGCCAACGTACTTCAGTCGATGATTCTCACCAAGGGCGACAAGATGATTCTCACTCCCACCTATCATGTGTTCCGCATGTACAACGTACATCAGGATGCTACCTTCCTTCCCCTCGACATCGACTGCACAACCCGTAGCGTACGCGACAATCGCCAGGTACCTACCATTAGTGCGACTGCTTCGCGCGATGCCAATGGCCTGGTTCACATCTCTATGGCGAACATCGACCTCAACGAAGATGCCGAAATCTCCATCAACCTCGGCAGCCTCAAAGCCTCAACAGTAACCGGCACCATCCTCACCTCTGCCAACATCAGCGATTACAACTCGTTCGAGAACCCCAACCATGTAGCCCCCACTACCTTCACCGGCGCCAAGCTCTCAAAAGGCACCCTCAAAGTAAAGATGCCCGCCAAGTCAATCGTCACCCTCGAACTCAAATAATCCCCTAAGCTTCCTAAAATAGCCCACAAGCAAAATAAACTAACGCTCTGAGCTAAAAATACCCTAAGAGGCTGTGTCAAATCAAATTGACGCAGCCTCTCGTTCTATATCATCTTATCTTCCGATAGATCTCAATATGTCCTAGCCTTATTTAATTACAACCTTAGTTGTTGCAGTTTTTGTTTGGATCAAATACACTCCCGGTTGCAGGGGAAAACTGTTTATTTTTATCCCCTTTAGGTCGAACACCTCATACGGCGTATTTGATAGGCTCTTAATATATCCATCTTTAATTATGAATTCTGAGCCATTGTTATCGTCTTTTATTCGACTAATGCCGGCAAAGTTGGTTTCAAGAATCTGCTTGTATTCATTCCAAGAGTTATGTGCACGATAGGTGTCGCCACATCCCTCAGGGACATACACAACTGTATCCACATCACCAATAAGACCGGAACTGTAGAATATTTGCGGCTGGTCAGCGTCTGTATTATCTGTTTGCGAATCAGACGAATCTTCAGGCAGCGCTTCGATATCTACATTTGGCGGAATTACAGACCTACTCTCGATGACCTTTATTGAAGGCATCTCGGCTTCGTGGCTCGGAATAAAACTATCCCGAATATTATATGCGCCTGAGGTCACATATTCTGCCGGCAGAACGATGTTTTCAAGGTTATCGCAGGCATTGAAGGCCCAGAAGATCTCGTTACCAACTTTTAAGGGGAATGTTATCGACTTTAGATTGGGGCAATTATACCCAACGCCTTCACCAAATGTCAACTCATTGGAAAGAAATTCAATCGTTGTAACATCGCGTTGGAAGCTGAGCGCATTGTCGGCAATTTGCGTTACGCTATAGATTCGGTTGTCGTAAAAGACAGATGCAGGAATAGTTAGACGTCCGTCCTGTAACGGCAACTGTATGGCTTCTCTATTCTCATCCTTGCTCGGCAATACTTTAGCCGTTAGACTATTTGCATTTAATTCATATAAAAGTCCGTCAATCGAAACCTGGTCCGTGTCAGCCCCTTTTAATGCCATTGAAGCAACACACACTACCAAGATCATTGATATAATACGCTGTTTCATATTTCTATTGTTTTGAGTTCGTGATGATAGATTGAGCCATTTTATGACTTATGGCCAATTAGGAAGTTTATTTTGACAAAGATAAAATATTTATATCTTAAAAAAGGTAAATATGTTTAAATAATTTTAAATACTAGCCATCAACCCAGCAATGTCACCCCAATCAGTTTCCAGATAGATAACCTCGGCAACCTATGGGCTATGAATCTAATCCAACGGCGACTGCCGTTAAATAATCTGCGTAATCCGCGGAATCTGCGAGAGATAATAAAAATAATTTGCTAGAGACAAAATACTTGGCAGAAGTGATGACATTAGCGACGACGACCAGGGAAAGCCGGTCAGCGACAGCAAGACAAACATTAGCGACGATGACATGGTATAGCCTAGGTGGCCGCAGCTTAGCTGAACGGCAGCGACGACAAGCAATGAGAGCCCGGTCAGCAGCAGCTTAGCTGTACGGCAGAGACGACAAGCGGGGAGAGCCCGGAGGGCGCGGGGGTGTGGGTATAAATTGACCTTGACACGGACTCCTAACAATG
>CAZKYD010000095.1:0-9588 GCA_964556875.1 uncultured Alistipes sp. | reverse complement strand
CGCCTAAACCAAACGGCAACAACAAGTGTTTACTTAGTGAATCAAGCATCAGACTTAATTCAAGTTTTAGATAAGCAAATCTTTATAACCAAATTTCAAGTAATTCATGATACAACTCAATTCAATATTTTACCGTACGCAAGTCGTCGTTAAGGCTGCTGGTTTCGCCAAAGCCCCTTAACGAGGATCGATTCTTCATGTAGTGACTACTCCATCTCCTCCCTCCCCTATCTCATCTCCACCAGCTACTGTTATTATATTCTATAAATTCTTTCTTTTATACTCTTTTCATTCCTGACTTACTACTTCTTACTTTTTTTCTTTTTCCATCGTTTTACCCATTCGTTGTAATATTCCATTCATTATAGCAATTTCTGTAGATGGTAGCCGGCTTGTTTTTATCAGGTTCAAGCCGGCTTTTTAAAGCTCCGGGATTGGAGCTAATTAGAGAGAAGCCCGATAGCTTTTTGTGTGTCAAGCTATCGGGCTTCGATATGTTCTATGCGAATGAAGAATTACTTATTCGGAATTGGAGGGATATCCGCTGGAATCTCGGTTGGGGCTGTAGGAGCAATGGGATTTGGAGTCGCTGTGACATTGCCGTTGTCAGCAGTAGAGTTGCCGTTTCCTGCAGCAGAAGTGGCTTCAACTGCATCGGATTTTTCTGCTTTTTCAGCCTTCTCGGCAGCTTGCTGAGCAGCCAGGATCTCTTCAGTACGGGATGCCCATTTGCGCTTACCAAAGATTTTCTCAACGTCTTCCGTAAAGATTACTTCGCGAGTAAAGAGCACATCGGCAAGTTGATTATGCCCGGCGGCGTACTCTTGCAGAATCGACTTAGCGCGGGCGTATTGCTCATTGATAATGCGCGAAACTTCGCTATCAATTTCCATAGCGCGCTGATCGCTATAAGGCTTCGAGAAGCCGTAGGCCTGACCGGTAGAGTCGTAATACGATACGTTAGGCAGCTTTTCGCTCATACCGTAGTAAACTACCATCGCATAAGCCTGCTTGGTGACACGTTCGAGGTCGTTAGCCGCCCCGGTTGAGATATGTCCGAGGAACAGCTCTTCGGCAGCACGTCCGGCAAGCGTTGAACAGATTTCATCCAGCAGTGCCTGCGTCTGGGTGATTTGACGTTCTTCAGGCAGATACCACGCAGCGCCCAGGGCTTTACCGCGCGGCACAATCGTCACCTTAATCAGCGGATTTGCATAGCGCAACATCCACGATACGGTAGCATGGCCGGCCTCATGACAGGCTATCGAGCGTTTTTCCTCCTCGGTAGTAATCTTCGAGCGTTTCTCCAAACCGCCGATAATTCGGTCGATGGCGTCAATGAAATCCTGACGTTGAACAGTATCTTTATTATGACGGGCAGCAATCAGTGCAGCTTCATTGCAGACATTTGCAATATCCGCACCGGAGAAGCCCGGAGTCTGGCGAGCCAACAGTTCTACATCAACCGAATCGTCGATTTTAACCCCCTTCAGGTGGACACGGAAAATCGCCATACGGTCATTGAGTTCAGGCAGCTCTACATATATCTGTCGGTCGAAACGACCGGCACGTAGCAACGCCTTATCGAGGATATCCGCACGGTTGGTAGCCGCAAGGATAATCACACCACTATTAGTGCCGAATCCGTCCATCTCGGTCAAGAGCTGGTTCAGAGTGTTTTCACGCTCATCGTTAGCGCCCATATTGGGGTTCTTACCACGAGCACGACCTACGGCATCAATTTCATCAATGAAGACGATACAGGGGGCTTTCTCCTTAGCCTTGCGGAAAAGGTCGCGCACACGCGAAGCACCTACGCCGACAAACATCTCAACGAAATCGGAGCCCGACATCGAGAAGAAAGGCACGTTAGCCTCACCGGCCACAGCCTTTGCCAACAGAGTCTTACCGGTTCCCGGAGGGCCTACAAGCAGAGCGCCCTTGGGAATTTTACCGCCAAGATTGGTGTAGCGTTGCGGATTCTTCAAGAATTCCACGATTTCCTCAATCTCGGTTTTTGCTTCCGAAAGTCCGGCAACATCGTTAAAAGTAACATTCGTAGAGTTATCCTTATCGAACATCTGAGCTTTCGACTTACCGACATTGAAGACACCGCCTGCTCCGGAACCGCCGCCGGTCATGCGTTTCATTAGCAGGAACCAGAATGCAATCAGCAGGATAATCGGGCCGAACGTCCAGAGGAACGATGAAAAATCGGAACCCTCATCATAGACTACCGGACCGGTGTAGAGCCCCTGCTGCTTCCATGAGTCGATCTTGCGAGCGATATCGTCGGTAGTAGCAAACTTAGCATAGATATGCGCGGCAACTCCATCCTGTAATTGCTGCTTGAAAAGAAGTTCGGCAAGCGAATCTGAGAGTTCAGCTTCAGCCACACCCTTTTTCTTGTCAACCGTAATCTTAGTGATGGCGTTTGTCGCCGAGTTGATTGAATCGGTTATAATATTCTCAAATTCGGTAGCATTTACCTCTTTCGAAACCGAGTTGTCGTCGAGGTAGAACATACCGAGCAAGAACAGCAGGATGACAGCATACATCCAGTAAAGGCTGAACTTTATTTGAGGCTTTTTCTTTTGGTTGTTGCCTTGTGGTAATTGCGTAGCCATGGTTAAATCAGATTAGTCAAGGTCGGGAATCTCCAGGATAGGAGCATCTGCCCAAAGCTCTTCTAAGTTATACAGTTGGCGAGTTTCGCGTGTGAAGATATGAACTAAAGTCTCTCCATAGTCTACCACAATCCATTGCGAATTGCGATAGCCATCATAGTTATACGGCTTGATGCCATAATGCTCGAGCATATACTCTCTGACACAATCAGCGATAGCCGCAACCTGCTGAGTTGAGTTACCTTGGCAGATAATAAACTCAGATGTCGGAGCAGCTTCAATCGCAGAAAGGTCAACGACGGTAATTGCGTGACCTTTGCGCTCTTGTATACTCTCGATAATCTTATGGCGCAGATCCTTTACTTTTACTTCTGTGGTGACGTTTGATTTATTGGTCATCTAATTTATTTAGAAAGTTTTGAAATGCAAAGTTAACAAAAATCTCGAAACGCCGACTAAAAAAATCGGCAGGCCGACGCCTTATTATACCTTCATAACAAAAATCAAGCCAAAAAGATTCTAATTTAACCTACTGCCAGCCGCGATTACAAACAGATTGCCGGTGACTATTCGTAATGCATTGTCTTGGCAGGCGAGATGCGGCCAATGATTGACGCAGGCATTAACATCAAGATGGCAGCCAAAACAATTGCACATATATTAAGTAATACGATATGATGCCAATCGATCAATACCGGCACATATGACAAGAAATATGCATCCGGATCGAGCGTCATCAGATGGAAATGATACTGAATAAGCAGCAACCCTAAGCCTACAACATTGCCGATGAGTAGGCCTAAGCCAACAACCCTACTCCCCAGCAACATGAACACACGGCGGATTTGCCCATTAGTAGCGCCCAGCGATTTCAAGACTCCAATCATCTTTACGCGCTGAAGAATCAGGATAAACACACAGGTTATCAATGTGAACCCGCTGATCAGACTCATTATTATAAGGATAACAACAACATTCGCATCCAAGAGCGCCAACCAGTTAAAGTACATCGCTCCGGCATCCAATATCGTTGACACACTGACACCATCTATTAATTCGCAAGTCTGATAGCGCTTATTCAGCGACTCCTGCAACTCCGCTGTTACCTCTGCCACATCTGCCAACGGCACATTGCGAATCAACACTTCGTCGCCATAATCAGCATCCAGCTTGCGTAACTTCTGCATCATCGCGAAATCGGCATAACCGATAAGTCGGTCATAATCGCCAAAATTACTGGAATAGATGCCACACACCGTAAAGCGGCGCAACTTCAACGCATCGTCAATGAAGAAACAGCCATCAACCTTATCCCCCACTTTTAGCGACAACCTCGACGCCGTCAGTTGGGAAATAGTCAGGTCCGTGGCTTTCTGAGGCAACGTGCCTTCGAGCATATTTGAAGTCTCAAACGACATATCATGCGCCTCATCGTAAGCATGAATCACAAGCCCGGCAAAACCATCTGTAGTTTTCAGCACAACCGGCTGCGCTATCGACAGCGATACCTCAGCGTCAGGCGCAACCTCAGCTATGGCATCTTTCATCGCATCCGAAAGGCGAATAGTAGTGGACTCATTCTGATAATATCGGCCCAACGGGCGCAAAGTAACCGAAGCTTCGAAGCCGGCAACCTTTTGGCGAATAGCATCTTGAAAACCTACTACGATAGCAATCGACACCATCATTACAGCCACGGCTAACGCCACGCCACCAACCGCAATACCTACGGCAGGCGACCTCCTACCCCCATCCGACGGGGCCAGGCGCAATTTCCGAGCTATAAATAATTCAGTTTTCACGCAACAAAGTTACGGAATTTTCACTCCAAAACCGGCATCCTGCCTCTATTCTTTTACCACTCACGAGAAAAGCCATACTTAATAATTGTTAATTTTGTAGCGCCTAACTTATTTTTTAATAAATTTGTAATCGAAAAGTAACACACAAAAAAGACGCACAAATCTTTTATACTTTGCATAATAACTAAATTCTTATTAAAAGCATGAAAAAAATCTACTCCCTATGTGTAGTGCTCATTGCCGCTATGACAATGCTGGCAACTACCGCAACAGCAAATCCCCTCAACAAACGCACCAATCTGCGCACCAATAAAGGGCTTTCGATTGAGCAACTCATCAAGAAAGCGCCCCAATCGTTTGACCTCTCAAACGCAGGCGTCAAGAAAGTAAAAACCCCGCTGAAATTCAATGCCGGGACATCGGTAGAGGATATCTGCGGCTCCTACTATTCAGTTTACTATTACTCCGACGATGACTCATGGGTAGTATATTCTACACCGCTCGAAATCGAAGCCGGAGATGAAGACGGCGAAGTTATTCTCAATAATTTTTGGGAATCAGGATGTTCAGTTACCGGTACATATAATGCAGAATTTGGGATGTTGACCGTGCCCAAACAGGAACTCTTCCAAGAAGATGGCTACTCCTACGTTCTGCAAACGTATGACATCGACGACGACAACAACATGTCGTTGCTCGACGATGACTTCACACTCTACTATGATGATTCCGACAACACCCTATTCTCAATCGACTATTGGTGTGTCGCTGCTTATCCTACCGATGAAGAATTTACCGAAGAAAATTGCGAAGGCACTATCGATATTTGCCAAATGATGGTATGCGCTCCGACCAACGGCACCTCTACCTATACGATGGTTGACGAAGAAGACGAAGACACCGACTTTGTTGAAAACGTCATCGTTAGCGTTGAAGACAATGTTGTTAGCGTTGAGAACCTGGGCGGAATGGGCTTAGTAGTAAAATTCGACATCGATGACACTGCTAAAACCGCTACTGCCAACAATCAATACTTCTTCTACGTAGAAGACGCTGCCCAAAACTACTATCCCTACTTCCTCGGCAACGAAGACGGTTCAACCGTAGTTGTTGGACAGATTACCGGCGATTACAACAATGTAATCTACATCCCGGAATGGTATCTTGTATTCAATGGACAAGTGTATAACCAGTTTATAGAACACTATATCACCACTCCGTTCAACCTGCTTTCAAGCGGTGGTCTGCAAGACGTCAACATTGACAACAACAATGCTCCGATCGAATACTTCAATCTCCAAGGCATCCGCGTTGACAACCCCGCGCAGGGCATTTTCATCCGTAAGCAAGGCTCATCAGCCTCAAAGGTGATTATGAAATAACCATCTAAAGCGGAGATTATAACGATACTCCGATCGTAACAGCTACCATAATTGTATAACGAAAGCCCGCTCTCTCAGGAGCGGGCTTTCGTGCGTTACGGCCTATCTTTTGGATTTTTTCAAAAAAAGTTGATTTAGATTTTGTTTTCCGAAATAAACACATTAATTTTGCGCCATGATTCGGACACGAACATACTCATACATAAAAGTTTAAAGAGCTGCTGGGTCAGCCCGTTCAAAAACTCAATTTAATAGCGCTAGCCAATGCTACGTCTTCTCGATTAGCTCGGCGCGCTATGCGAACATTGACTTTTTGGGCGGATGCTCGGAGGAAGGCCTCCGGCAAATTAAATAACGACATCGATTGCAGTCATGCATTTATCCGCAGCATGGCATCCGCAATCGATATTTTTTATCTCTAAACTTTATTGTATGAAAACAAATCTCAGACTCAACAACTCTCTCTCATTCCGTGCCCTCGAGGCTCAGGCTCGTAAGGCTGCCGCCATCGCAGCCATCAAAACGCCTGTCACGGTTGCCTCAGCTACCCCACAAAAGCCCTCGCGCAAAGCCTCCCCTGACAAGCCTAAGAAGGCTAAAGCCGTCGTCACTCCGAACATTGACTCGGAAATCCAAGCCATCTTCAAGCTCTTGAGCTCCACAGCCACGAAAGACATGGTTGTCAAGATGGAACAAACCAAGCTACAGAAAAATTCCTGCAAAGGCATCATTACTGTCTCATCTCGCGACAACGCCCCGACCAGCGGCATCGCAAAAGACACCAGCGCTATCCCGACAAGATATGCCTTCTATGCCAGCACCCACAATCCCTCCCTATTAGGCTCCGTAGCCATCTACGGTGACAACGTAGCTACGCTCCACGCTCAAATTCAAAAAGCCGGTTCGCTGTTTGGCTATCGTGTCATCAGGGCCAACATCGAGATGGGCCGTCGCCAATTTGTCGACGTATTACTAAGATTATAACAATCCAAAAGCGGTTGATGGAAGCCCTTCCGGCTACCCATCAACCGCTTTTATTATTCTTTGAGGCGGGAGTCAAGGATGATGGTCACCGGGCCATCGTTGACGAGACTGACTTGCATATCGGCACCAAAACGGCCACGCCCTACTCGCCGATCGGTCAATATTTCCAATTCATTGCAAAACTGCTCATACATAGGAACTGCCAACTCCGGGCCGGCGGCATGGATATAGCTCGGGCGATTTCCTTTGCGAGTGGATGCAACAAGCGTAAATTGACTTACTGCTAAAATATCGCCACCAACGGTGCGGACATCAAGATTCATAACACCGTTATCATCGTTGAAGATGCGCATCGAGACGATTTTCTTTGTAAGCCATTGCAAGTCGGCATCGGTGTCACCTTCTTGCACACAGACCAGCACCAACATGCCGGCCGAGATTTCGCTGACAAGCTCCGAATCTATTTCGACCGAAGCACGTTTTACGCGCTGAACTACCGCTCTCATCCCTTCTTTAATGTTGTAGCCATCTCAACGGCCAGATCCTTGAGAGCAGATTCCGACTCAGCGTTCAAACGAGTGCGGATTGTTACCGTAGGCGATGCTACGGCAATCTCCTTCATCTCCTCAAGTTCCTTGATAATCTGCTTAGCTGCCACAGGCGCCCAACTGCCGTTTTCAACAACGCCGGCAACACGCTGCTGCCAACCCTTCGACTTCAATCGACTGAGCAATGCACTCATCGAAGGCACAATCCCCGCATCATAGGTTGACGACATGAATACAGCCCCGCCACACGCAAACGCACGGCTTACAGCCTCCGACAGATCGGTATGCGAAAGGTCAAACATCTGAGTCTTCACTCCGGCATTATTCATAAGTGCCGTCAGCTTTTCAGCAGCTACAATCGTGTTACCATGCAACGACGCAGCGAACACGCAGCAGTCATGAGGATATTGGGCAGCATAGCTGCTCCATACATTATATAAAGGTACAGGGTTAAACGCAGCGGCATTAATCACCGGACCATGCAACGGGCAAAGGAAACGGACCTCGAGCTTCGCCGCCTTCTTTAACAGCATCTGAACCGGAGCACCATACTTGCCACATATATTAATAAAGTAGCGACGCGCCTCATCGGTCCATTCTGCCTCGAAGCGGCTATAATCCTCGCTACCATCAGCAATCTGCGCTGCCAGCGCCGTGCCGAACGTACCGAAAGCATCAGCCGAGAACAAAGTGCCGGTCAGGCTATCAAACGTAACCATCACTTCTGGCCAATGAACCATCGGCGCCAAAGCAAACTGGAGAGTATGCTTACCTAGCTGCAAGGTTTCCCCCTCCTTAACCTGAAGGATTCGATCAGCAGCAAGGCCATCTACAAACTGAGGCAACATTCCGGCAGCCTTCGCGGTACACACCAATTTACACTCAGGGAAATCAGCCATGAAGGCTTCGATAGCAGCCGAATGGTCAGGTTCGAGATGCTGAACCACCAGATAATCCGGTTTTCGGCCACCCTTCTCCTCGAAGAATCGCGCCATCACCTCGCGCCATTGGCGCTCCACGGCATGGTCAACCGTATCAATAACGGCCACTTTTTCATCTTCTATTATATAGGAGTTGTAGGTCATCCCTTCAGAAAGCGGATACTGCTTTTCGAAAAGCTTCAACCCGCGGTCAGCGCAATTCAGCCAAGTGATACCAGATTCCGAGCCGCAAATCGGCAATACTCGTATTTCAACACTATCAAAGCAAAATGTTTCCTTCATGATAATCGAATTTTTAAATTCAATGCAAAATTAGCAAATTTTCGGCACACCGACTCACTTTCCTCAAAAAACCGCTATTTTTATTAAAAATTTTTCATCGCCTCAAATCTTTGAAATTCAAGAGCCTATCCTGCCGCTAAGATTTCTCGCCCCGTTTTCCGTTTTATTTTTTCTTGAAAAGATTTGGTCAGTTCAGAAATAATGCCTAACTTTGCAACGCAAACGGGAAAAACGAGTAATACAAAAGCTCAAAACCCCCGATAGAACATTAAAAATCTTGCGAAAATAGCTCAGTTGGTAGAGCACGACCTTGCCAAGGTCGGGGTCGCGGGTTCGAGTCCCGTTTTTCGCTCAAATTCTAAACGATATCTCTTGGCTCAGCAACTTAACCGACAAGACGCAAGTTTTGAAACGCATTACCTCATGCATCGGTTGGAGTCGGAAGGTTAGATTTTATGTCCGGATGGCGGAATTGGTAGACGCGCTACTTTGAGGGGGTAGTGACCGTTGGGTCGTGTGAGTTCGAGTCTCATTTCGGACACATTCAGTAATCGCAGTTAGTTCTTCATTGAACTGACTGCGATTTTTTTTGCCCATACCCCACCCTTCTCTCCACCACCGGCAACACACACAATCTGCGCCCCGCTCTAATTAGGTGTCAGCAGCAAAACAGATCAGAGACAAAACGGGTCAGCAGCAAAACAAATCAGCAGCAAAACAGGTCAGAGGCAGAAACGGGGGCAGCAGCAAAACCCGGTTGAGATGCGAAAAACAACGAGGAGCATCGGCCACTGACCTATGCTCCTCGATAATAAGGTGAATATAATAAGGCGAATCGTACGCCACCATTCGTTGGCGCTACGTAAACGTAAAATTACCTGACATCGATCTGGCCACTTCACCTTGTGAAAGGCCTCTCAATGGAGTTAGTTACTTCACAACGATTTTGCCGGTGAGGCGACCTGCGCGATAGATGTAAACACCGCGAGAGAGGCCGCTGAGGCTTACAGAACCGGTGCCGT
>CAZKYD010000094.1:0-9692 GCA_964556875.1 uncultured Alistipes sp. | reverse complement strand
TGGGTGGCTACGCAGCCGACGAAAAGATTGACTAAATAAGCAATCCGATATAATGCAAAGGTGTCTGAACCGCTCCCGGTTCAGACACCTTTCTTTTTTGCCCCCCTTAAACAACCCACGCTTAATTATCGACGAACACTCAATTTTTTAAGATATTCACAGAAAGCCGCAACAAGACATTTGTATTACATTTTCATATTTTATCGGCATTTTGCTTGATTTTTACTATTTTATTTGTACTTTTGCATCCGTAGACTGATTATTAACAACATTCTATACTAAAAACTAATCATCACTAATTACAATTACGAAAGTAATTTATTTAAATTCATTAACATATACTATCAATCATGAAACATCGTTTACAGCTCTTAATGCTATTGGTGGCTTTTGCTATCTTAGCGCCGCCACAGTCTGCCCTTGCAGAATCCATCATCACAGAATTCCCTTACACAGTTGCCGACCTCTCCTCTGAAGACTGGCAATACAAAGCAAGCAACAGCAACTTCGTTACATCCGTAACGACCAGCGGAAATACAGCAACCTTTAAGCTGAAATCCGGCAGTTTCCGTTTCCGCTATTTTAGTCCACAACTCGAACTGAAAGCCGGATGGAGCTACACCGTAACCTTTAAGGCAAAGCAGCAAGTCCGTACAGACGGAATGGATATTATTCCCCTGCTTACTACCGAAATCTTTGCCGGCATCCTCTCAAGCAATACCGACAAAATCGCATACCAAGGCGACCAAGTATCAACTACTAACATGGCATACCACGAGGTAACATTTACCTACGCACCTACAGTCGACCAAACATTATATTTCGGACTTGACGTAATTCCTTCATCCAGCAAGGAACGCACAACGGAATTCACCGCCTTCTCCATAACAGCCAAAGAATTAGTAAAGAAGCCGCTACCGATTGAGAATTTAACCGCTAAATGCGAGCAAAACGGCTCACGCGACATCACGTTATCATGGACCAATCCCTCTAAGTACGAAACCGGAGAAGATCTCTCGATTGCCGGGATTAAAGTGCTACGCAACTCCGAACTTTACACAACCTTAACCGACGCAAGCCTTACGGCTGCCGGACAGGATGTCAGCTGGACAGATACCCCGGAAGCATCAGGCGAATATGAGTATACACTCTCCGTACTCGATGCTGACGGCAAAGAGAGCGACAATCTCTCCGTAAAGACACCGTATGTAGGGAAGCCCGACCCCATCACGCCTCCTCATACGTTTGATTTCTCAAGCACCTCCGAAAACAGTTTCTGGACTATCACCACCGAAGAAGGCGCTAACGGTTGGGCATTCGATTCGAGCTATCTGCAATGTACGCGCAACGGCTCAACCAACACCGCCTCAACCGCTACCACTCCGCTGTTCATTCTCGATGCTAACAAAGCCTACAAGCTAAGCTATAACGCACAATGTACGAACAAGGCAAACGAATTCGGCTATCAGCTTACGCTCACCGAAAACGCTGACGACCAACCGCAAACAACGGAATTAGTCAACGTTGACATCTTCACGCCAACCGCCAACAATACAAACGTAGCGACGGAAGTTGTATTTTCACCCAAAGCAAGCGGTGAAGCACAATTTAATTTCATCGCCAATCTCGAGAAGCTCACAAGTACATACTACACCAACACCTTTAAGGTTAGCAATCTTACCGTAGAAGAAATTCCCGTGGTACCGATGATTGCAACAAACCTGAAAGCCGAAGAGAACATCAACGCCTCAGCTGCAGTTAAACTAACCTGGGACAACCCCGACAAGAGCGAAACCGGCCTATTGGTTACGGATCTGAAGGCTACGATTTATCGCGATAATACGGAAGTTGCAACTATCGACGTTACGGCAGGGGAATCCGCCGAATTTACCGACGACGCAACAACCGGGCTCAACGCCGGATACCATACATATTATGTAACTATCGACAACGCCAACGGCCATACAAGCAACGCCCCCGAAAAGATTGAGACCGGATTTATCGGTAGCGCTACGGAGCTTCCTTACGCAGCCGACTTCTCGGCCCCGGAACTCTTTAAAGGTAGCGAGCCAAATGCAGAAAAGGCCAACGGCGCCGTATTCGTTGTTGCTGAGGACAAGGCAACCTTGAAAGACAAAACCGCTGAAATCGACGATGCCTTAATCGCTCCTCCCGTAAAGCTCTCAGCCGGCCATGTTTACGAAATTACGGTAACATCAAGCCATACAAGCTATTACGACACCAACTTCGACGTAATCCTTGCACCACGCGACAACGCCTCCGACCTCAGCAACATCCTCGCACAGTCAACCTTTAAAGCCGGAGCTATTTCAGCTAAGTTTTCGATTGACAACGACGGCGAATATTTCCCCGTCATCTATGCCCATGCTGCTTCCTACGGTTCTTCCGTTAACGAGTACACCATCTCGGAAATCTCCATCAGCGAATCAGCCCTGGTGCCCGACGCTCCAACCGAGATTCTCGCAAAAGCCAACTACAATGCAGCCAACATCCGATTAAGCTGGAAGATGCCATCATGCACTCCTGAGAAAGTAACCTTAACAGAGAGCATGACCGGGAAACTTTACCGTGGCACTACCATCGAAGAAGATGCCGAACCCTTAACGACATTCGAGGCAATGCCCGGCAAAGATGTTGAATATCTCGACACGGCTCCGGAAGATGGTATTAACAATTATGTTCTCGTCTTAAGCAATCCTTCGACGGACGCACTTATGGGTGGCGATTCCGCACCGGTTCTGATTGCCAGCGACTACTATGCAGCAACGATTACGCCCCCCTACAAGCCCGACTTTAACACTGAAGAAGGACGTAGCGGATGGACATTTATCGACGACTCAAGCACATATAACCAAGGTAACACGTTTAGCTTCAATGACGAGAATATGATTTATATTCTTGATGGCACATCGGCTACATCCACATCAAGCCGAATGAATGACTGGGTTGTTTCGCCCTTATTCCTCATTGAAGACAGCGTTACATACGACGTTACTATTGTTGCAAAATGCTCAGGTACCAGCAGCTACTACATGACGCCCTTTGAGATTTATCTCGGTGGCGACAAGACTTCCGCCGCACTCAAAGCCGGATATAAAATCACCGACTCAACAGCACCACGCCTCACCAACGAGTTTGCCGAATATTCCTACTCGTTCACCATCAATGGCAAAGCTGAATCGCAAAATATCCGCCGAGCTGAGAACGATGGAGACAATGACAGCGAAACGTCCGACGATGAAGAAGCAACGACTACAGAAACCTTCTCTCGCAATATGTTCGTAGGCATACTGTTCGGACTCACCAACTATTGCTATCCGGAAGTTACGATTAAGTCTATTTCATTCGACAGCAATAAGGCAACACCCTCCGGAATCGACACCATCGCCGACAACAGCAATCGCCCCTTAGCCGTTGTCAACAATACGATCGTCGGACTCTCGGCCGATGCAGCTATCAGTATCTACGCAACCTCAGGCCGATTAGTTGCAATGTCGAAGGGTAACTGCGACCTGTCAGAACTGCCTTCAGGCGTTTATATCATCCGCGCCGTTGACAAGAACGCAGTTGCCACACTCAAGTTTGTAAAGCACTAACCTACTAAAAACTTAACCAAAATAATTCCGAATGAAAAGACTAACTGCAACCATCGCATGCGCTTCGGCCATAATGCTGGCTACAGCAGCTATTGGGCAACGGTCAGGCAGACCGACTGCTCCCAAGCTAAGCGATGCAACGAACTCACCATTCGTTGTCAGAACCTCGCATACGTCAGACTCAACATCCTTCAAGTTCCATTCCGGTCAGCAAGCTCCGCAACGAGTTAAAGCCTACGATGTTCCGTTTATCGAGGATTTTTCATCCTCAGCTACGCTGGGCGACTGGTATATCCAGGATGTCAACAACGATGGCAACTCATGGGAGTACAAAGATACGTATGAACTCGTACGCATCTATTGGCCACCACAAGACGACAACAACGACGACTATCTGGTAACTCCGGGCATCAATCTCGGGGCTGACGATATCTATACGCTGACCTTCTCCTATGGTTCACAAGGTTCGCGCTTTGATCCGAGCCAGATGAGCGTCACCATGGGCACCAGCGAATACGCAACCCAGCATACTACCATCCTCTACTCCGACGACAACATCGTCAACTTCTGGAACGGTAGTATGAAGACCGTAACAATCACGCTCCCGGTAGAAGCCGACGGCACATACTACTTCGGCTTCCACTGCACATCGCCCAGCACATCCTACTGCCTCTATCTCGATGATATAAAGGTTGAGCAAAACGGTTCTCACGCTGCTCCCGGCCCGGTTGAAAACCTCATGGTTACCCCGGCCGAAAAGGGTGCGCTGAAAGCTACAATTAATCTAACCGCTCCGATGGAAACAGCCGACGGCGAACCGCTCGGCGCCCTCGATGCGATTGATCTCTATCGCGATGACTCGCTCATCCATACGTTTGAATCGCCAACCCCGGGATACGACCTCGATTTTGTCGACACTACCCCGGCGCGTGGTCTACACGTCTACAAAGCTATCGCCATTGCCGATGAAATGGAAGGCGTAAAGGCAGAGGCTTCGGCCTACGTTGGCGTAGACACTCCGCGGGCAGTCACCAACATTAAAGCTGAAGAGACAGCTACCGGCGTATCCCTCAGTTGGGATGCTCCCCAAGGCGTAAACGGCGGATATGTGGGTCCGGACGTTGTTAAATATCGCATCATCCGCAGCGATGCCTTTGAAGACGACCTCGAATTAGACGACCGCTACGACGACACGTCATATCTCGATGAAGACCTCGACATGACGGTCCAAAATTCCGTTTCATATTCCATCACGGCCTTCACCGTTGCAGGCAGCTCGGATGCCGCCTACAGCAAGGCCTTGTTTACCGGCCCCTCCTATCCGGTTCCCTTCTACGAGAATTTTGAATACAGTTCGTTGAAGACCTCTCCGTGGATTATGGAATATATCAATTCCGGGCTCTATCCCTCTCGTTGGCAGATTACTCCGATGGGAGCCGACCCGGTATGTCCGCCCGTCGACGGCGACGATGGTATGCTGGAATTCGTCTCCACGCTGAGCGGATTCGCCCTGTATCAAGGGAACGTTATCCGATTAGCTACTCCGGTTATCGACCTTTCCGAGACTTCCGAGCCCTACCTCTCGTTCTATCTCTTCCATTACGACACGAGCGTTACATCCTCAACCTACGACGAGGAAACCGAGGAGACTGTTACCACCACTACCACCTACAATGACAAGCTCTCCGTACAGGTAGCGCTCAACAACGGCGAATACGTTGACGTGCCTAACTCTACGATTATGCTCTCCGAGAACAACAACGGTTGGACCGAATATAAGATTCCTCTTTCCGCTTATAAGGCCAAGAAGGTTTCCATCGCGCTGGTCGGCACTGCCGATGCCGGCGGAAACATCTGTGTTGACCATATGATGGTAACCGACACCTACCCGATCGACCTGAAAATTACCGGTCTGTTAGGCCCGTCACTGGTAAATGTTGGCGAAACCGCAACCTATACGGCCAACATTATCAACTATGGTTCTACGTCTACGAAGAACTATACCGTTGACCTATACGTTGACGATGAGAAAGTTGATTCCCAGAAGGGTCCCGGCGCTGCAATCTTTGCAAACGGTGGCGAAAAGAGCGTTACGCTAACCTTTACTCCGGAGCAACGTCACAGCGGCGAAACCCATAAGCTTTACGCCGTAATCAATTCGGCCGTTGATGATTGCCAAACCAACAATCAATCCGACATTGCAGAGCTGACCGTACCGGGCAATGAAGTACCTCGCGTTGAAGCTATTAGCGGTAATCCTGAAGGGGCTAACGTAACGATCAACTGGGAAGAACCCGACTTCGAAGCATTCCTGCCGGCAGTTAACGACAACATGGAGTCATACGCTCCATTCGCCATCTCCAACATCGGCAACTACACCCTAATCGACAATGACGGAGCATCGGCAACCTACGTTGTTTCAGGCATCAGTTCTTACGAGAATGCCGGCGCAGCAATGGCTTGGCAGGTATTTGACCCGACAGAAGCCGGCATCGACACCTCCCTTGATTTCAATCGCCGATGGATTTGCCATTCCGGTAATCAGTGCTTAATCTCGTGGGGTGCAGACGTTTCAACCGGAGTATCCTCCAACGACGACTGGCTGATTTCGCCCCAGCTGACAGGCGAAAGCCAGAAGATTACCTTCTATATAAAAGGTATTACCCTAGCCTATCCCGAACGATTCCGCGTACTCTACTCAGATGATACCAACTCAATCTCCGACTTCGTAAAGATTGCCGAAGCCAACTATTATTCTCCGTCGAGCTATTGGCGCAAGTTTAGCGTTACGCTCCCCGATGGCGCTCAGTACTTCGCAATCCATTGCATCTCGGCCGATGCCTTCGGACTGATGGTTGACGACATCCAATATACGCCCGATTCCGCCTACGATTTCACCCCCGACCTTCTCGGCTACAACGTTTACCGCGACAACGTTAAGATCAACAGTGAACCTATCGGCGAGCTGGCTTACACCGATGTTAATGTCCCGGCAGGCGACCACGAATATTACGTTACGGCTACCTTCCCCGAAGGTGAATCCGCTCCATCTCCCCGCTATGTTCTTTCAACATCCGGGCTGAAAGATCTTACGCAGGCAGCTACAGCCAACATTCGCATTGCCGGCCACAGCGGTTGCATCGAAATAGACGGATTCAACGGACGCGCTAATGTCTTCGCGATTGACGGCCGGAAGGTTGCGTCTGAAAAGATTGCAGGCAACCTTACCTTCTCCATCAATCCCGGCGTATACATTGTAGACTGCGCAGGAACTATCTCAAAGGTTATCGTTAAGTAATTAATATGAGCGGACCGCTCTCAATAACCGATTTATGAACTCAACGAAGTTATTGTGTACGGCAATAATTTCAGCTATCGCAGCATGCGCGGAGGGAGCTCCTTCGCGCATGCGCCCGGTTGAAGTTATCTCGCCCGATGGCGATTCGGTAACGGTGGTTGCTGTCGGCGATGAGCATCACCATTGGTTTGAATACGCCGATGGCAAGAAAGTAATGTGGCTTAAGGAGGTAGTTTCTCAGAAACTTACTCCGGCTATGAAGCATCGCAGCAATGCAGCCATCACCGAATCGGCCTCCACAGACAACGAACCGCAGCCCCATCGAATCACTAACTTTCCAACCATTGGCGAGGAGCCCTTCCTCGTTATCCTCGTAGAATTTTCCAATAAGGGATTTGCTTTCGCTAATCCCCTGGAGGAATTTGACGCAATGCTTAACCTGCCGGGCTATAATCGCTATAATGGCAATGGGTCGGTTGCCGACTATTTCATTGACAATTCCGACGGCCAATTTCAACCTCACTTCGACGTTGTAGGGCCGGTAAAGATGGCTCACGATTACGCCTACTATGGTAGCGGCTCCGACGATTCCGCTGCCGGGCTGATGGTAATCGAAGCTTGCCGAGCGCTGGACGATTCTATAGATTTCAGCGACTACGACCTCGATGGCGACGGCGCAGTTGACAACATCTATTTCTATTATGCCGGCAAGGGTGAAGCCGACGGTGGAGATAGCGGAACAATCTGGCCTCACTCATGGAATCTCGCCGACCAAGGACGCGAATTAACCCTCGACGGCGTAAGCATTAATGCCTATGCCTGCTCTCCGGAGTTAGACGGCGAGAGCAAGCCGAACGGTATCGGCACGTTCTGCCATGAATTTAGCCATGTACTCGGTCTCCCCGACCTCTATTCCTCATCCTACTCCGATGCCCTCCATCCGGCTACATGGTCGCTGATGGCCAGCGGCAACTACAACGACGACGGGCGCACCCCTCCGGGGCTATCTTCCTACGAGCGCCTGGAGCTAAACTGGCTTCAGCCTAAGGAGTTATCCTATCCGTTAAGCGTTGAGCTGCAACCTCTGGTTAATTCCAACCGCGCTTGCAAAATAGCTACCGAGCGCAACAATGAATATTTCCTGCTCGAAAACCGACAGCTCATCAGTTGGGATTCATCGTTGCCGGGCCATGGTATGCTGATTTGGCACATCGACTATAACCCCAACATCTGGGATCGAAACGTCGTAAACCAAACCGCATCCCATCAATACGTTGATATCGTTGAAGCCAACAACGCAACGTCCCACAACCAGGATTCCGGCTTTACGTTTCCCGGCAGCAAAGGGGTTACTTCGTTTACTTCCGAGACCTCTCCGGCCCTAAAAAGCTGGAGCGGACAAAGTATCGACGTACCAATTACTTCCATTACAGAAACCTCCGACCGGACAATCAAGTTTGATGCCTGCGGAGGGAAGACGCCCGTAGGCCCCGTTCTAAACCTTACGGTTAAGGATATTCAGATGGAAAGCTGCCGGCTGGAATGGGATGAAGCGGTAATGGCCGATAGTTACAGCATCTTAATTACAGATGAAGATAACCGCCTGACCGTTGACACCTCTACAAATCAAAACTACGCTGACATTACCGGCCTCTGGCCCGGCAAAATCTATACCGCTACGGTTAGAGCTACCGACCAATATGAATCCGGAGAAGCTGCACAGGCTACAATAGAGATGCCTGCACCTACGTTTGAATATCTCCGGGTCAACGCTAAAGAACCTGATAACGTAACCAGGAACAGTTTTGAAGCCGTATGGGACCCACTCTCGGAAGCCGACAGCTATCTGGTTACCGTAAATCAGCTTATGGTCAGCGAAACGAGCCAGGCGGTCTACGGTTTTGACAACAAGCAACTACCCGATGGATGGACCTCGGAAGGAGCATCATGGGGAAGCATCGCCGGCTACTACGGCGAGTCGGCCCCGGCCCTGCGACTCTCGCGCGACGGAGCATCCCTGACCACATCGACCTACTCCGACGACATCTTAAGCGTCAGTATGTTTTTACGCGCATCGTCCTACACCGCAGGCTCGAGACTGATAATCAGTGGCAGCACCGACTCCGAAGGATCCAACCCATCGTCGGAGTCGGTCTATACGGACATCGCCGCCTTAGAGCTT
The DNA here is from genome assembly GCA_964556875.1 of uncultured Alistipes sp. Lineage (GTDB taxonomy): Bacteria > Bacteroidota > Bacteroidia > Bacteroidales > Muribaculaceae > UBA7173. The sequence goes on along the minus strand of CAZKYD010000094.1, from coordinate 595 downwards.
TCGGCTCAACCAGCTACGGTTAGCTACGCCCAAATCCCCCCATTCGTAAAATCTCTACGATTTACACTTGACCGCCAAGACAATACCGCGCTATCCATCGACGATATTCAGCTATCGTTTGGCCGACATTATGAATCCGAACTGACCGACTGGGCAGACCGCAACGTCGGCGACGCGTTGAAGGCCGATGTTGATAACTTAGAGCAAGAGCTTACCTATACCTACCGCGTAACAGCCCTGAGCGGAGAACGTCAAAGCCTCCCCTCCGAAACCATCATAGTTACCACCCGAAACACCAGTGCTCTGAATCGGATAGAAGAGCCCTCATTCACGGCCGACCTTCAGAATCTGCATCAAGATGCCATTTTTAGCCTTGACGGACGCCGCATTACCGATCCACGGGCCATCGCTCCGGGATTGTATATCATCGTTAGCAACGGAATCGTGCATAAAATCAGGTTCTAACGACAGATTTATACATACCACACTATTTTCATAAAATCACTGATAATCAGGAGAAGTTGCCACCAATTTCTCCTGATTATTTTTTTCTTTTTACACCATGAAAGAACAAAAATAGCTAATTATTTGGGCA
>CAZKYD010000093.1:0-9737 GCA_964556875.1 uncultured Alistipes sp. | reverse complement strand
ACTTCGGCGCATTCGTTGAATTCATGCCCAACCGCGACGGTCTGCTCCACATCTCTGAAATCTCTTGGGAGCGCGTTCCCGACATGGAATCAAGCGGCCTGAAAGAAGGTGATGAAGTTACCGTTAAGCTCATCGAAATCGACACCAAGACCGGCAAGTATCGTCTGTCAATGCGTGCCCTTCAGCCCAAACCCGAAGGCTACGTAGAACCCGCAGAACGTCCCCGCGCTCCGCGTCGCGACAACAACAACGGCGATCGTCCTCGCCGCTCATTCGACGACCGTCGTCGCAACGATGGCGACCGTGGTCCCCGCCGCGACAATGGTGATCGTCCCCGCCGTTCATTCGATGGCCCCCGTCGTAACAACAATAACAACAACGACTAATCCTCGATAAACCCCACAAAAGAGCGCTACATCCCCGCGATGCAGCGCTCTTTTTTTTATTGCAGCAACCTCAAGTGCAAGCCGTTGCAATTCTTATTGGAACCGTTGGTTTCCGAAATATAAGGATGTTCTGCAGGTAAATTTTGTTGTTTCAGTCAAATTGCGTAAATTTGCAACATTCTTGCAAAACAAATTCAAAATTGGATACAGACCCCTTACCATCATTACTCATTGCACTGGATGCCATTAACGTAGCATTCGGTGCACCCCAGATTGTTGCATTATGCTTTGCCGGTCTGGCGCTATTATTGTCGGCGTATGTCAGTGGGAGCGAGATAGCCTTCTTCTCAATCTCGCCTCAACAGGCTGATGATATGGACGACTCTGAGCAATCAACAACAATCCGCCACCTACTCAACAATTCCGAACGACTTCTTGCTACTATATTAATAGCCAACAACCTGGTCAACGTCACCATTGTTGTGCTGACGTCGTATGCCCTTAACCCACTGTTCGCTCAACTGGGGGCTGTGGCAAACTTCTTACTGCAGACAGTCTGCCTGACCTTCCTCATCCTGCTGTTCGGCGAAATCCTCCCCAAGCTTATCGCCAACACCTCCCCGATGGGCTGGGCTCGCTTCTCTGCCGGCGGTGTCAACTATATGATGAATCTGCTATGGCCGTTATCATCAATCTTAGTTAGCTCCACAAAAATCGTCAACAAAGTTGTCACTCGCAAAACCCGCAATATTACCGCCGATGAGCTCGGCCAGGCCTTAGAAATCTCGGATGTCGAAAACCGCCCCGACAAGGAGATGCTGCAAGGAATCCTCCGTTTTGGCGACACCAACGCCGCGGCTATCATGACTCCGCGCGTCGACATTACCGGCCTCGACAACGATATGACTTTCTCGGAGGTGATGGATGTTATCATCTCTAAGGGCTACTCAAGAATGCCGGTGTTCGGCGAATCGCAAGACGATATTATCGGAGTGCTATACGCGCGCGACGTCCTCCCCTACATCCCCAAGCATGAAGGGGAAGCGCCAATCAACGGCTTCAAATGGCAGACACTGATCCGCCAGCCCTATTTCGTGCCGGAATCGCGCATGATCGACGACCTGCTCGAAGACTTCCGCAAACTCAAAATCCATATCGCCATCGTTGTTGACGAGTTTGGTGGCACGCGCGGCGTTGTCACCCTCGAAGACGTGCTCGAAGAGATTGTAGGCGACATTAACGACGAATATGACGACGAGGAGAAGACCTATCGCCGACTCCCCGACGACACATATATTTTTGAGGGCAAAACCCTCCTCAACGACTTCTTCCGCATTACCGGACTTGACCCTGACGCATACAAGCCCGTAGCCGAAGATTCAGAAACCCTTGCCGGAATGCTCTTAGCTATCAAAGGGGACTTCCCCAAAGATAAAGAGCCATTGGTCTACGACCGATGCCGGTTCCTCATCCTGAGCATCGAGCACCACCGTATCTCCTCGGTACGCGTCAAGGTGATGCCCGACCAACAAGACGCCTGATTCCTCATAACCAAACAGGATCAGCAATCATAACCAATTATCATCATCTTCTCAAACAAACCAGTCAATTGTTACTATTCAATCAGTATGGCATCAAGGTGTATGCCACCCCTTTAACATACAGCAACAAGATGCAAGGTCCGTGCAGAGCCATGGCCGAGCGCGTTGCCGTAAAACGCCTGCTCAGGATGGCGTTCCCCGACATCCCCGACATCCGCATCGGTCATTACCCCTCCGGTGCACCGTTTCTAACTTTCCCTGCACCCAATGGAGAGACCCCCGACGAGCCCATCGGCGAACCGTGGCCAACAATCTCCGTTACCCACTGCAAAGAGATGGCAGCCATAGCCCTCGCCCCAGCAAATGCCCGCATCGGCATTGACTGCGAAACCCCCGACCGCGAAAACCAGCTTAGCCGCGTCAGCACCCGCTTCCTCGCCCCTAAGCAGATGAAATCGTGGGGCAATTTCCCGGCATCGCTATGGGCATGGACCATCAAGGAAGCCGCCTATAAAGCCGTCTTGCAGCCCGGACTGGAGTTCGCTAAAATCCCCCTGCCGATGGAAATTCCCGTAGGGCAGACGTCGCCCGACGCCGTGATCGCCATCAAAAACGAAGACTACAACGTAGTCCAAATCGACACCGCCGACCTGCAGGCCATCCTCATGCTCGTTTTCGCCGACTTCGACGAAGAGGATGACGACGACCTCAACAGCTACGGTTGCTAACCCATCAACGCCCAAAACACCTCGGAATAAGCAAATTGCATTGTTGATTTTCACAAAACAGCGGCAATGGTTTTGCCATTCGCAAATTATTTCTTAAATTTGCTTGTCTTAATCGACGAAACAAAATTACACGCTGTAACCTCAAAATCAATCAACATACCCAATGAAACGATTTCTCCTTCTTCCGCTGTTGGCGCTTTTCGCCTTTGCTGTAAGTGCACAATCAGCAAAAGCTGACAAGTCGGAGCAAAAAGCTCAATCGGACCAGAAAGCTCAATATCAAGTTTTCGGCGTTGCATTTTACAACCTGGAGAACCTCTTCGACACCATCCCCAACAACCCCTTAGGACGTGACGAAGAGTTTACCCCCAAAGGCTCTCGCCAATGGACCGGTGATCGCTATCGCTCAAAAATCAACAACCTCGCCCGCGCTATCAGCAACTTCACCTCCCAAACTACCCCCAACGGCCCCGCCTTTATCGGCGTCAGCGAAATTGAGAATCGTTCGGTACTTGAAGACCTCGTAAAAGCTATCGACGAACGCCTCGTTGCCAACGGCAAAAAGCCTTGGAACCTGCAAATCGTTCACCACGACTCTCCCGACCGCCGTGGTGTGGACGTCGGTGCGCTATATAATCCCCGCTTCTTCCGCTTTATAAACGTCAGCAACACCCTGCTGACCATCGAAGGGCAGCCCAACTTCCGCAGCCGCGACCAAATGTGTGTCACCGGTGTGATGGGTGGCGACACTATCAGCGTTATCGTGAACCACTGGCCCTCACGCTTAGGCGGCGAAGAGCAGAGCAGCTACCTCCGCGAAGCTGCCGCTGCCACCAGCAAACACATTGCCGACTCCCTGTGGACCCTCCGTCCCAACCAGGGCGTAATCATCATGGGCGACCTTAACGACGACCCCATGAACAAATCATGCGCAAAAGTGCTCGGCGCAAGCAAAAAGACCGAAGGCGTAGAGCCCCACGGATTCTACAACCCATTCTGGTCAATCCTCGATAAAGGTATCGGCACCCTCGCCTACAAAAGCTCTTGGAACCTCTTCGACCAGATTATCGTCAGCGGTAACCTACTCGAAAACTACACCGGCAAAACAAAAGTGCACTATCTGAGAGCCGTTGTCAACAACTTCGACTTCCTGAAAGACACCGAAGGCTCGCGCCAGAACTACCCCCTGCGCACCTACTCCGGCGGCGTATTCCTCAACGGCTACTCCGACCACTTCCCCACCGAGATCTTCCTCGTCCGCCAGCGCTAACCCCGCCCCTCCCTCTCTCCCATCCCCTTCGCATCTCATCCCCTCCACTATATCCAACCACTACAAGAGAGGTTCAGATACTCACACAAGAGCTCTGAACCTCTCTTGTAGTTGTTCCAACCGACTAATAAGCTGCTCAAATGTTAGCTTGTCTCCATAAATCATGGATGCTTTCATGACTTCGTAGTCGAGACGCATTTTATCGCGTTGCACGCCGACAGGGCAAAATGCGATGGTGGAAGGTTGATTGAGTTCGTATTTCACACCTCCAACATGGTAGAATCGGCGGCGATGCTCAATGATTTCGTGATAAAGCTGCATATCGGCGAGGGCAGCTGCGGCGAATGGAGTGTCCATCAGTCGCTCCAAGTCGTAAAGATGCCGACTCATGCGGTCGGTGCGTGGTGACCGGCGTTGATATTCCTCGTTTAGCAGGAATGCTTTTTCAAGGAATGTGCGTGTTGGCGTGATGGTCGGGATTTCAGCAAAGGTCTCATCATCTAATTGCGGGAATCGTTCGCCTACAAGCGAAGATATATGTTTAACCTCGTATGGCTCTTTCATTGAGAGGCAACTTATTTCAATCTTCACCACCGGTCGGACATAGGCATCCGAGTTGACCTTGACCGGATAATATACCTCAATGACTACCGGATCGCTGTCGTGGTCAACATGTGAGCCGTCAGGCTTGGCTGTTATCGGTTCTACCTTACATTCACCCAAGCCAACTTCAGCGAGTTTAGCTTTCAACTCATCGGCAAATTCTCCAATGATATAATCTCGATTGACGATGCGCAGATTCTTGACTTGATTGTTGGTCTCGGCTTTAGCACACTCTTTGCCAAATGCATCATAGTAGAAGTCGCGATATAGCGCAATGTCAATGTCTTCCGAAAATCTGTCAATCAAGTTCCAGCCCTTGCTGAGACTCGTTCCACCTTTGAAAAACATGTATTTTGCGGGCGAGAGCGAGAATAGGACTTTTAGTATGGCGGTGACCCACCAATCTTTTTCAACCGCGCCTTCGCTTATATTCTTCTCAGATGCTATAATATATGCTGACTGCTGACGGTTAACGTCTGCAGCGTCAATCCATTTGCTCATTTTGCAAAATCTTTTCCTTTGTTTTTGTGATGATAGTTCTTATCCAGCGCGGAGCAAGTGCAACATCATCGCACCAAGTTGCCTCCTCGGGATGCTGCTTCAACACGCCATAGACCACGGCGAGTATCTCATCGGTGATGTTACTCTGTCCGATAGACTTTAGCGCAAGCACTAAAACGGGCATTACTGCGCCTTTATATGCAAATGTTGTAGGGACGCTGTGTTTTAGCGTCAATGTTCGGTGGCCGATTTTTACCTTACGTGGAGTTCCCGATGTGAGATATATAGCATTCATCGGCACTTGCGTAGAAAAACCGAGATAATTCTCTGCCGTAACACCGGTCGGCAATATCTGTGCGCAATCTCTTTTTGCAATTGCCTTGGCCACCTCTTCGATGGTTGGCATCAACGGGCCGAAGGATGACATTTGCGGCTTGATGTATATGCCGAAAGAGACTCTAACAAGTTTACCGGCATTGCATAATTCAGACAAGACGTTAGAAGCATAATGAGTGTCGATAGGCAAAAAACTATCCGGCAAAAAGATTGTGCCCTTCTTACTACGATTGACCTTTGATACGATTGCCTGCTTCATATTATCATTAATTTTACAGGAAAATAAACGCTTAATTTTCCTTTTTGGATAGCGCAAATTTAGCATTTTATATCCATATTTACAAACAATTACAAGGAAATATTAGAGTATTCACTAATCCATCATAGCTTGTCATTGAGATTTAATTATGGCGAATTCGCCACAAATAAATCTCAATTAGCTTTCAATTAAATTTCGGGAATTTGGATAGTTCGCAGAAAATCACTACTTTTACGGCAGGATATGATGTAACAGATAGACACACAAATACTACATAAACACCATTTACATGAAACAATTTTCCGCACGCGCGCTATTGACCGCAACATTTGTGGCTTCAACAGCGATGATTTCGGGGGTTAGTGCCTCCGAGATGACCGTCAATAACGGTACGGTTGAAAATGGTAATGTGCCTTTCTATTTTTACTATTTGGACAATGCTAACTGCAAGTCGCAAGTAGTATTTCCTGCCGAACAGTTGCAGGATATGAAAGGTAGCGCCATTCGTGAACTTACTTTCTACCTCAATTCTTCCGGTTTTTCGGGGAATTGGTCAACGAGCGACATGATCGTTTCGCTGGGAGAAACCTCTCAAGCAACCATGACCACCGACGACGATGGTTATGCTACTTTCCTCTCTGATAATCTTTCGGTTGCCTATTCCGACGTAATGACCGGCGAAGCAGGCGACCAGAAACTAACCTTTAAGCTCTCAGCGCCTTACACCTATAACGGGTCCAACCTTATTCTGCAGATTAGCCTGGGTGCAGCCGGCAGCACTTATCCCTCAGCTAAATTCTTAGGAGTTTCAACCGACACATATCAGTCGGCGAACACCTCTTCCGGCTCTACCACCTACGGCTATAAGTTCCTGCCGAAGACAACATTCGTTTACGGCGAACAGCAGCAGTATGAAGCCTCGGTAAGCGCTACAGCGTTGACCTTCCCCACCACTATGGTTGGCAGCAGCGCTACAGCGTCGGTTAACGTAAGCAACAGCGGTGTGCAGCCCCTTACCATCGGACTGAATATTACCGGCGACAGCTTTACCGCTACTCCGGCAGCCACAACCGTTGCTTCCGGCGAAACCGTAGCTATTCCCGTAACCTTCACCCCGACCGCTGCCGGCGACGCTACCGGCACTATGACCATCGACCTTGGCGAGGCCGGCACATTCACCGTAGCCCTCTCGGGTAAGGCCATTAATGCCCCCACCGGCATTGTTTACGGCTTCAACCTTGCCGACAAGACCCTTCCCGAAGGATGGAACGGTTGGAAAGTTTCAGAAGAATACAGCTACGACACCTACGACTATATCGACCTAGGCGGCTCGGAAAGCTTAGAATATTTCTCGGCATACACAAAGAACGACGTTGCCGGCGTTGGTATCACTGACAGCAACCCCGTTCGCGACTACCCCAAGCGTCACCATGTCTACATGATTTCGCCTGCGGTTGAAGGAAACGTAATGCTCCAGCTCGCCTCTACAGCTACAACCTCTTGGGTTACACCCGAAGTTGAAGTTTATGCAGCCACACAGACCGCCGACGGCACCTGGTCAATCGCCTCTACTCCGCTCGACTTCTCATGGGCTTCTGAACCCGGCGACGGCTGGGGCATCCTTATCGGTAGCGTTTCAGAAGGCACAAACCTCGCTGTAAAACTCAGCTATATGGCTATCTCGAGCTTCGCAGCCGACAAATCTGCCGCCGTTAGCAATGAATATTCAGCATCAGTGACCCCCGAAGCTATCGACTTCGGCAGCGTTGTAGCCGGCAAGACCGCTTCGAAAGAGATTACAGTGCTGAACACCGGTAACCAGACATTCGACATCACTGTTGCCGGCGCAACCACCCCCTTCACAACCGAACTCTCAGCCACCAGCGTAGAGCCCAACAACAGTGTGAAAGTAACCGTTACCTTCGCGCCCGAAGAAGCCGGAGACTTTACCGCTACCCTCACCCTCAACATGGGAGAAGCCGGCACAGTAGAAGTGCCCGTCACCGGTAAGGCCGTTACCGCCGTTGTAGGCTCAACCTTCACCGTTGAAGGAATCATCTACACAGTGCTCAACTCCGCAGAAGTTGGTGTATCAGGTGTAAGCTCCGATCTGACCGAAGTGACCATCCCCGCCTCAATTGAAAACGCCGACGGTATCCAGCTCAACGTAGTCAGCATCGAAGAAGATGCATTCTACTATAGCAATGTAGCGAAAGTTACCCTCCCCGAAGGCATCCGCACTCTCAACTACGGCGCCTTCCGCACCTCACCCCTCGCCGAAATCAACCTTCCCTCCACACTGACCAGCATCGGCGAACACGCCTTCCGCTCAACCCAACTTACCGCCATCACCATCCCCGATGGCGTAACCGAGCTCCCCTCATCAGTGTTTGCCTCTTGCGCTAACCTCACCCAGGTTACCCTCCCCGCAAATCTGACCTCGATCGGTAGCGGTGCTTTCTATAAAGCCGGAATCTCCAGCATTGAAATTCCTGCAAGCTGCCAGACAATCGCATCAGAAGCCTTTGAAATGTGTGACAAGCTTACCAATATCACACTCCCCTCAGGCCTGACAGAGATTTCATCTATGGTGTTCCTCGGTTGCACCTCGCTGACCGATATCACCATCCCCGCAACCGTAACCACCATCCGTACCCGCGCATTTGAAGATACCGGCCTGACCTCACTGATCCTCCCGGCCTCTGTAGCTCAGATTGCATCCTCAAGCTTTAACGGCACGCCGATTGCTACAATCTCAGTTGACGCCGCCAACAGCGCGTTCAAGACTGTCGACGGAGTGCTCTACGCTGCCGACAACAGCTTCCTCTACCTCTATCCTCGCACAACTACCACCACGGATTACACCGTAGTTGATGGCTGCAAGGGTATTATCGGAGGCGCATTCTATGGTTGCGACGTTAAGAACGTATCACTCCCCGAAACAATGCTCGGCATTGACGAATATGCCTTCTGCATGTCAGACCTCGAAAGCATCAACCTCCCCGATGCAATTTCAATCATCTACACCCAAGCCTTCGCCGGCACCAAGCTCTCAGAAGTAGTGCTCCCCGCCGGACTGACCGAAATCAGCGATGCCCTGTTTGCATCATGCGAAAACCTTAAGAGCGTCACCATCCCCGCAGCAGTTACCGGCATCGGCAACCGCGCATTCTACGGTTGCACATCGCTCGAAGAGATTATCTGCTTAGGCGAAACACCTGCCGAATTCGACGCTTGGGAAGCCCTCAGTGCTCCGTTCCTCAATGTAGATTGCAGCAAGGTGACAGTTTATTGTCCTGACGGCGAAAGCGTACTTTCAGCATACCTTGCCAGCGAATGGGCTGATTTCTTCAACAACATCAAGAATATCAGCGACCGTCCGCAATCAGGCATCGACGCCATCTCGACCGACCTCAACGCCGAGCCGGCCGTTTACTACAACCTTCAGGGCCAGCGCGTAGCCAATCCTCAGGGAGGCATCTTCATCCGCGTCAATGGCTCAAAAGTAGAAAAAGTAGCGATCCGCTAAGTTGAGAATGGATAACCGGAGCACTCTTCGGCATCCATCTCAAGCCCAATAACACCAACCCCCGAAGCTCGCAACCGAACTTCGGGGGTTGTTATTTCTAAACTACCGCGGATTACCGCTTGTAGATTGGATTCTCAATGCGTTGATTCGAGTTCTCCTGCACGAATATGCAATTTCCGATTCTGAAGATCGCGGGTCTCGCCAAGCAACAAATTGCGAAAGAAAAGCACCAAGTAACTCAGGTCCGGGTCGACTCCTTTTGGCATATTTCGGTAGTTGGCACGAACGAGCGCGTTGCGGAAATACCATGAATGTTCCTTAAACATATCGTTCTCCACCTGCAACCCGAGTGTGCGCAGATATTTTATGGCAAACACGGCGGTTGTACGAGTATTCCCCTCAGCGAATGGATGAATCTGCCATAGTCCTGCTATAAAAGCTGCAAAATGCTCTATCGCAGCAGCCATAGTTAATCCTCTATATTTAAACTGCTTCTCTTGGTCTAAATCATATTGGACTGTTTGGCGAATATCTTCACACGGACCATATATCACGGTGTCGCCATCAAGCACCCATTCTTTTTT
>CAZKYD010000092.1:0-9829 GCA_964556875.1 uncultured Alistipes sp. | reverse complement strand
CGACGGCTACAATGCCGATTCGCTGCATGGCGACCTCTCGCAGCAGCAGCGCGACATGGTAATGCAAAAATTCCGCGACCGCGTAATTACAATGCTCGTTGCTACCGACGTTGCCGCCCGCGGCCTCGACGTTGACGACCTCACCCACGTTATCAACTACGGTCTGCCCGACGAACCCGCCGTTTATAACCACCGCTCCGGACGTACCGGCCGTGCCGGCAAATCAGGCGTATCCGTAGCCCTTATCCACTCCCGCGAGAAGGGTAAACTGCGCGAAATTGAGCGCGTTATTTCGAAGAAATTTGAGCGCAAAGAGGTGCCCACTCCCGAGCACATCATCGAAAAGCAACTTTTCTCGCTTGCCGATCGCATCGAGCGCGTTGAAGTTGACGACAACGAGATGGGAAAATATATCCCCGGAGTGCTGAAAAAACTCGGCTGGCTCGGCACCGAAGACCTGCTGAAGCGCGTTCTATCGTTGGAATTCAACCGCCTGCTACAATATTACAAAGATGCCCCCAACATCGACTTCGTTGACGAAAAAGCATCGCGCAACGATCGCAAGCAAAAGGGTGAGCGCAACAACGAGCCCCGCACCAACGAGGAGAAAGACCGCCGTACCGCCTCAAAAGGGATGGAACGCATCTATATCAACGCTGGTAAGCGCGACGGTTTCTATGCCGGCAACCTCATCGAAATCCTCAACAAGAATGTCAATGGTCCGCGCGTAGATGTTGGTCGCATCGACTTGATGCCCTCATATTCGCTTTTCGACGTGAAAAAGTCAGACGCACAGCGCGTTGTCGGAGCATTGAAGGGTGGCGACTTCCTGGGCAAACGTCTCTATAGCGAAATCGCATCAGCCGACAAAGATTACGCACAGGCAGCCACACGTCGCACAAAAGAGAAACGCGAAGCCGCCGACCGCGATAACTACGCCATGTTCAAAAAGAAATCACGCCGCAAATAAGCGCTAAGCTGATTCTACGAAAATAACCCTTTTTAAGCCGTTCGAATTTTGTCGAACGGCTTTCTTTTTGTACATTTGCAAGCATGATAATGAAACAGTTTTTCAAAATTTATCAGAATTTGCTTCCGAGTGTAGCCGCCACAGCTTGCGCCATCGCTATTTTCGGAGCATCGGCTATCGCTGCGCCGAAAGGCGAAAAAGCGGAGGCCGTAAAAGTCGTTCAAGCCGAAGTTGCTGACTCAACTGCCGCCGACTATTTTGTCAGCGCGCCAACGTCGGTATTCCCTACTATCGATAAGATTACCCGCCTGGATATGCTCGATTACTTCCGAGCAGGCTCGACAAAAGCGTCCACCAACCTGATGGGTAGCGAATGCATGATAACTCTCGACACCCCTCAACAAGTGTCGTTCAAGACCTCGGCAGTCTCGGAGTATACCGTATGCCTACTGCCGTCGAGCTACAAAAATGTGCCGGTAATCATCATGGTAATCCGCACCCTAAAAACACCTGCCGAAGACTCAACCTTGAGTTTCTACGACCATAAATGGCGCCAGATTTCAGGGATTTTCACGCCCCCAATGCTGGCGGATTGGACGCTCCCGGAGGCCAAGAAAAACAGTAAAGACATTGCCGACGCAATCCCCTTCATGCTTGCAAAAGCCGAATACTCTCCCGAAAGCCAGACGGTTACCTTCACCGGGCAGTTAGACGATTACATCGCGCAAGAATCCCTGGAGTTAGCGAAAGCCTCTACCGCCAAAACGCTTACCTACAAGTGGAACGGCAAAAAATTAGTAAAAGCGAAATAATCATCACCCTCAACTCATAAAAGCCTCTCGGCATAAATCTGATGGACAATAATCCGATTAGCCTGCTCGAGCTTGCAAATAGAATCTCTCGCTTAGTGCAACAGCCTGAAACGCAAAACGTTTGGGTCACCGCCGAGTTGCAGGACGTTTCCTGCCGTGGCGGCCACTGCTACATGGAGCTACTGCAGAAGGACGATGCCGGACGCCAAGTGGCGCGCATACGTGGTTGCTGCTGGGCGAATGTCTATGGTCCGCTAAGCCGCCGCTTCTACGAAGCTACCGGTCAGCAATTTGCCTCGGGATTAAAGGTGATGCTGAGGGTATCAACCTCGATGCACCCGGTGTTCGGCTTGTCGTTGGTGGTGTCGGAAGTAAACCCGGAATACACAATGGGCGACCTTCTGCGCCGCCGTCGCGAGATTATCCAACGACTGACGGCCGAAGGGATTATTGACGACAACCGCAAACTAAAATGGCCTACGGTTGTACAGCGCGTAGCCATCATCTCAGCGAAAGGAGCAGCCGGCTATGGCGATTTCATAAACCAGCTATACTCCAACCAATCGCATATACGCTTCACTACACGCCTCTTCCCGGCAGTAATGCAAGGAGCATCCGCTCCGGCATCTATCATCAATGCGCTATCAGCTATCGAAGCTGAGCAGGAGAAGTGGGACGGTGTGGTAATCATTCGTGGTGGTGGCGCAACTTCTGATTTACAGGCCTACGAGGACTATAATCTTGCAGCCGCAGTAGCGCAATTCCCCCTGCCGATCGCTATCGGTATCGGTCACGAACGCGACATTACGGTGCTCGACTGGGTAGCGAATATGCGACTGAAGACTCCGACCGCCGTAGCTGAATGGCTGGTAAGCAAAGCAGAAAATGTGCTGGGTGCACTGATTCTTGCCGGGAACAAGATTCTGCAATATGCAACACAGCAGATAGCCGGCAATAAGGAGCAGTTAGCTCAAGCCCAAGCTCTATTGCCGGTAGCGTCGCAAGGGGTTGTTGAACGCGCAAAATCGTCAATGACTCGTGCTATCGCCTCGCTTTACGGTCTCCCATCCGGAAAAATCCAGCCGGCAGAAGCTCGCCTGAATATGCTGTTTACCAATCTGCAGACTGCCTCTGCCAACGTAGTGCGCCGCCAGGGGGATCGACTGGAAGCGTCAGCAAAGTTGCTCGAAGTGCTATCTCCGGCAGCAACGCTCAAGCGCGGCTACTCAATAACCCGCCTCGACGGCCATGCCGTTAGCTCGGTGGCAGCAATTCCTCCCGGATCAAGCCTGGAAATCACCCTTGCCGACGGAACTATCCAAGCTCAAACGCAAAAATAAATCAAGAAAATCCAACAGCCTCAAAAACTCCTAACAATATGCCTGAAACAGCAAAACCCGTTAAAGAGCTCACCTATAACGAAGCTTTCAAAGAACTTGAAAACATCCTGAAACTAATGCAGTCAGACCAATGCGACATTGACCACCTGGCAGAATTGACGCGACGTGCCACTGAGCTCATAGCCGAATGTCGTTCGCGCCTGACCGCTACCGACGAAGAGCTGAAAGCTATTCTCAACCAACTTGAGAACTAATCGCTATCCACTGAAATGAATATTTACGATGTCAGGCGCTTCGGCACCGCCCTGTTCCTACTGATTTCAATCGCCGTGGTGATTGTCTTCGTATGGGTCTCCAATAATTTGGTGGCCGACCTTGCTGCGCAAGAACGCGAACGTATGCAGATTTGGGCCGACGCTACAAAACAAATCGCCGACATCGACCAAAATCCGGAAGCACAAGACGCCTCACCGGATAATATCGAATTCTTGCTGAGCATCATCGAGCAGAATCATTCAATCCCCGTACTGCTTACCGACGATAAAGGGGACATTATGCTCCACCGCAACTTCGATCTCCCCGAAGAAGTAGACTCACTGACACCCTGGGTAATCTCGCCAAGAAACGAGGCTTACCTGCGCGACAAGCTGTCGGCCTTAGCCAAGCGCGACAATGTTATCGACATCGTCATCTCGCCCGACAATATCCAGCATCTATATTATGATGATTCGAAACTGCTTCACCGCCTGAGCTATTACCCCTATGTGCAACTCTTGGTGATGTTGGCTTTCATCGCTATCGTTTATTTTGCCGTAAACGCCACACACCGCGCCGAACAGAACAAAGTTTGGGTGGGACTCTCGAAAGAGACGGCTCACCAACTCGGCACCCCCATTTCATCCCTGATGGCATGGGTAGAACTACTGCGCTCCATGGGCACCGATGAAGATATGGTCAAAGAGATGGACAAGGATGTCAATCGTTTGTCGATGATCGCCTCACGTTTCTCGAAAATCGGTTCTCGCCCGCAAATGGAGCATGAAGACCTAAATCGAATCGTAGAACGTGCCACCAACTATATGCAGACGCGAATATCCTCTCGCATCAAGCTGACCACCACCCTTGCCGATTCGGAAATGCCTGTAGAGATGAGCGCACCGCTATTCGAATGGGTGATGGAGAACCTCATCAAAAATGCCGTCGATGCCATGGAAGGCTCAGGCGCAATTACCGTAGAAACCTTTATCGACAACAACCGATGCTGCGTCAGCGTAACCGACACCGGCAAAGGAATACCGCGCAAAAACCACAAAACCGTATTTAATCCCGGTTTCACCACAAAAAAACGTGGCTGGGGTCTCGGCCTAGCCCTTGCCAAACGTATCGTAAACCAATACCACAACGGACGCATCTACGTCAGCTGGTCGGAACCCTCTCGTGGTACAACCTTCCGCATCGATCTCCCTATTCACATCGCTTCTAAGAGCTAAATCGGTGCATCAGGCCATCAAGGCTGATTTTGAATTTTGAGGTAAATTTATTAACTTTGTGTAAAACTTATGACTACGCAACGAGTAGCATCAGTATAATTACGCCAAACAACCTACAAACTTTTATTTACTATGGACTTATTCAACCTTTTTGGCTCCGCGGCAGCCATCTGCATGATTTTCGGCTACCTTCCGCAAGCAATTCATACTATTCGCACACGCGAAACCGACGCCATCGCCATGCCGACATTCCTCCTGATGGGCCTGGGATCCGTGTTTTTTGTGCTTCAAGGCTTCATGAGCGACCCGATCAACTGGCCTCTGGTTGTCACCAACTCCATTACCTTTATATGCTCGGCCATCGTGTTCGGTATAAAAATGTATAACGACCACTTCCGTTCGAAGTAATCTTCTGTTCGAAAAAAACTGCAACGCCAAAGGAATATAAAAACAAATTTGCACCTTTGATGGAAATACGCTAACTTTGCATGTTGGAAAAGTAATTAAAAGATGGCCACCACAAAGATAGCTGCCATAATGCGTGCAGGGGTCTACTCCCCAAACCATATCGGAAACGATGCCACGATATTAAATACCGTGGCCGAACAGTTGCGTAAACGCGGCTGCGAGGTGCGCATCTATTCTGAAGAGCAATTCTGCTCAGGCGCTGTCACAGAACCGGTGATCATCAACATGTGTCGCGAGCGCCGATCTACCGACCTGCTTCAAGATCTTGAAAATCAGGGACAATTGGTAATCAATTCGGGCTACGGCATTGAGAACTGCATTCGCGAGCGCCAAGCGCGCATCCTCGTAGGTTCAAACATTCCATATCCTACAAGTCTTATCGTCGACACTGACGAAGTTGTAAAGACCCGCCTGCAGAAGTTGGGGCTTACACAATGTTGGATAAAGCGAGGCGATTTCCACGCCCAACACGCCGAAGACGTAAGCTATGTACGCACCCCGGCCGAAGCTCAGGATGTACTTCAAGAGTATTTCCTTCGCGGATTCAAGCGAGCCGTAATCTCTAAGCACCTTCCCGGTCGCCTCGTAAAATTCTACGGTGTTGCCGGAACTCCATTTTTCCATTGGTTCCGCCCTTACGAACCGGAAACAGCCAAACCTCACGATGAAGAAACACGTCGCACCGACGAACAGTTAAAAGCCCTCTGCCGCAAAGCCGCCAAAGAGCTTAACCTCATCGTATATGGAGGGGAATGTATTCAAGCCGAAGACGGTTCGCTGAGCATCATTGACTTCAATGATTGGCCCAGCTTTGCCCCCTGCCGTAACGAAGCCGCAACAGCCATCGCAAAAGCTGTTATGGCCGCCATTAAAACTCACAAATAATCAACGCCTAGTATAACCAAAGATAACGAGGATGAGCATTAAAACTCTTTCAAATACAGCAGCCGATAAATTCATGCATGGAAAAGGTATATTTACCTTTATCCGATCCTCGATATCTTCGCAAGTTGCTTCTTGGATTGACATGGGTAGCAGTATCGGCCTGGTTGCCCTCGGTGCGTCAAAATGGATAGCGACTCCCGTAGGCGCCGTCCTCGGAGGCATCGTAAACTGCTGTATAAACTATAAGTTCACCTTTCGTGCTCAAGGCTGTTCGGTAAAAGCCGTAGCCCTGAAATATATCTTAATTTGGCTCGGAAGCGTGACCCTCAATACCGTCGGGACCTCCGTTCTGGCTACAGTTCTTGACCGCTGGCATCTGCTCGAAACCCTCGGCTTCACAGATGTCGGAAGCTTCGCAGCCGCACGTATCATCGTGTCGCTCTTAGTATCATGGTTCTGGAACTTCCTTCTACAAAAAAATTTCGTTTACAAATCGACAAGTTTCGACCCCTATGCGATCCGCTTTGTTGATTTGCTCACTCCTAACCAAAGCAAAAAATAAGACCCAAATGATTGGTAAAAATACATTCAAGAAAAAGCGCGACGGTCTGCAGCAAGCGATCTATTTCGTAATTAACCCCTTCGTAAAACTCCTAATCCGAATGGGGGTAACACCTAACATGGTGACAACAATCGGACTGCTTGGCAACCTTGCAGCTGCGTGTATCATCGCGTGGGCCGGTTATATTGCATACAGAACTCCCGGCCTGATCCGCTTCGACCTTATCACTTGGGCCGGAGCTGTCACTATAATCTTCTCGCTTTTCGACATGCTCGACGGGCAAGTAGCTCGATTGGGCAACATGGTATCGCGCTTTGGCGCCCTCTATGACTCGGTTCTCGACCGCTACTGCGAACTGTTTACCCTCGGAGCACTGAGCTACTTTCTGATTATGGCAGGCTACCCCGTAGGCGCATTGATCGCGTTTATCGCCCTTGTAGGCTCTATCATGGTTAGCTACGTTCGCGCTCGCGCCGAAGGCGTCGGCATCGAATGTAAAGTTGGCTTCATGCAGCGCCCCGAACGCGTAGTTGTTACCGCTCTTGGTTGCCTCGCATGCGGCATCGTTGGTCTCTGCGACCCCAATGATGTGCAGACCCCCATGGTCATCCTCCTGTTAGCCATGACCATTATCGCCATCTTCGCCAACATCACCGCCTTCGCTCGTGTTGGCGTTTGCCGTAAAGCTCTCACAGAAAAGAAATGATTTTCCCCACCAAACGCGAAACGATTACCGTAATCCTGGCGCTCGCCATATGGTTGGGCGTTACAGCGGCCTTCGTAGGGTTCCGCCCGGAACACCTATGGTTGGCTCTGCTCATGGCTGCGCTATTCTTTGCTTGCCGCACATCGCGCAAGCTTGTTGTCGCGTTGTTGCCGTTCATCATCTTCGGCATTTCATACGATTGGATGAACATCGTTCACAACTACGAAGTTAATCCTGTCGACATTGAAGGGATCTACAATACTGAGAAATCGCTGTTTGGCATCACCGTCGCCGACGGCTCTGTGCTGACTCCAAACGAGTTTTTCGCTCTCCACACTAACAGCATTATGGACTTCCTTGGAGGCTTCTTCTACCTCTGCTGGGTGCCCGTGCCGATTCTATTCGGATTATATCTTTATTTTAACCGCCAGGAAAAAATCTATCTGCAATTTGCCCTGGTATTCCTATTCGTCAACCTTATCGGCTTTGCCGGATACTATATTCATCCCGCAGCTCCGCCATGGTATGTAGCCCTCCACGGCTTCGACCTCAACCTGAACACTCATGGCGAAGTAGCCGGACTCGGAGCCTTCGACGAAATGACCGGACTCGGCATTTTCCACGGCCTCTACGGACGCAATGCCAACGTATTTGCTGCCGTTCCGTCGCTCCATTCAGCCTATACCTTCGTTGCATTCATCTATTCGCTCCGTTCAAAAACCCCTACCTGGATGCGTATTTTCCTTGCAATCGTAACGTTAGGCATCTGGTTTACCGCAGTTTACACCTCGCATCACTACATCATTGATGTGACACTTGGCATCTGCTGCGCATTGCTCGGATTCGTAATTTTCGAATACATATTGATGAGACTACCCTCGTTCTATCGCTTCATCAATAACTACGCTCGTTACGTTGGCCAGCGCCACTAACAGTCTATCTTACTTGACATTTCTCCCAGCCAGCCCTACCATGAAAGGCTTAAAAATTCTATTGGCTATATCAGCCATCTTTATATCTACCTCGACATCATTTGCGGCCACAAACATCAGTAGCCGCACCGACTCTCTGCTTCGCCTGCTCGACACCGCAGTTGCGAACAAAGCCATGTACGCCGCCAAACGATCAGCGCGCATCCTTGAACTTGACAAGCAGATCGAAATGGCGACCACAAACGAAGACGCTTTCCGCCTCCTCGAAGAGCAATACGAAGTGAGCCATCCCTACTCGATGGACACCACTATGATTATCGCAAAACGCTGTCGAGAAGTAGCCACTAAAATCGGCAAAAAAGAGTTTACCGACAAAGCAATCCTCTTAGAGGCTGAAGCCTACAAAGGATTGGGCTACCACACTCAAGCGCTCCATCTGCTCGACTCCGTTGCCGATCACATCACCGGCCAATATCGCGGAATGATGTATAACTACTACTGCGCCCTTTACTACTCCCTGATGGAAAATGCAACCTTCGAGCAAGACGCGCAGCCATATCGCAAAAAGCTGTTTGCCTATCGCGATTCACTCATCAGCCATTCCTCCGACACTATTACCCGACTGGTCAACCGAATTGAAATGCTCAAACTGCAGGGGCGCTATCGCGATGCTATCAATCTATTCAACCGCTTCAACCAGCAGACCAACATCACGCCCAATGAGCGCTCGGTATTGCAGCATATTGTTGCCGAAGCCTACCTAAATTGCGGAGTCACTGACACAGCCAAATATTACCTCACGCAAGCTGCCCTTGGCGACATCCGCCTCGGAATCCGCAAATATAACTCGCTACCTATGCTTGCCAATCAGCTCAACGAAGATGGCGATGTCGACCGTGCCTACAGCTATATAATGTGTTCGCTCTACGACATTCAGCAGAGCAAATCGCGCACACGCTTCTTGAAAGTGTTTCAAGCCCTCCCTATTATCACCCAAGCACAGCATCTTGAAGAAGACCGCTCCAAAAGCTATAGCCGCATCATCATGGTTTGCACCTCGGTGTTGGCTTTAGTGGTGATCTTTGCCCTTATTATAGCCTATAAAGACAACAAGAAAATCAGCCTCGAGCGAGCCCGACTGAAAGAGAAGAACGACGAACTGACAAAAATGAAAGAGAACGTCGACCTGCTGAATCAGAAACTCACCGAATCGAGCCGCACCAAGGAGGATTATATCGGCCAGCTTTTCAATCTCTGTTCGGAATATATCAACATCATGGCCCACGAACACAACGCCATGTATAAGATGCTCAAATCAGGCAAAATCCAAGATATTGAAAAATCCCTTTCGGCTGCACAACATTCCGACCGACTAAAAACCTTCTACGAGCGCTTCGATAAAGTGTTTCTCGACATATTCCCCGACTTTATTGATAAATTCAATCAGCTAATGCTGCCGGAATATCAAGTTAAAATCGAAGGGAAAAGCCTTACCCCCGAGCTCCGAGTCTTTGCCCTCATCCGTTTAGGTTTTACCGACACCAACAAAATTGCAGCCTTCCTCCACTACTCCCCTCAAACCGTCTACAACTACCGCTTCAAAGCCCGCAACCATGCCGCCGTCCCCAAAGACGACTTCATCAAATCCATCCCCCTCCTCTAAT
>CAZKYD010000091.1:0-9856 GCA_964556875.1 uncultured Alistipes sp. | reverse complement strand
TACAATCGTTTACAACGGTTTACAATTTCAGAATTTTCAAATTCTCGGTTTACAACGGTTTACAATTCTATCATTCTTTATTTATCTTTAATTTATTAAGTAAATTAGATAAATTGTTGTTAATCAAATGCCTATATCGTGCCTCGAAGAGGCCCTATATAGGTGTAACCCGTTGTAAACGTTGTAAACCTAAAATAATACCGCCTTTATAATCCACAGATTTTTTTTGCGCCATCGCGGATTATTTTAGGTCAGCACTTTTCGGCATTTTTCAGCACTTTTCGGCATGGCTTTACTGCTGAAAATCAGCACTTTATATTTGCTTTTGCGAGTTTATTTTACTAAATTTGCAGGAGTAAATTTCTTGTATCATGGAAGAACGGTTGCAATTATTGATTATAGGTATCCTGCAAAGACCGGATGTCCTGGTCCATGCTACTCATAGAGTAAGTGAATATTTAGTTGAATTACCATTGACTGTTTCGCTCTCAGGAAACCAAATCCATGAGCTGGAAAAACATTTCCAAATCGTGGAAATCTTTCGTGACATTGTAAGTCTCGGCCTTAGAATTAGGATTGAATAACTGCTGTTTCGTTTATCAATTATGCTTATGAAAGATGATATTCTAATTTATATCCCGCTTGAAAAATATGTAGCCGATTGGTTTATTCATGAACAAGGGGGTGAAATTCCGGTTAAACTTATTCGTTCGTCAATTGAGAATCAAATTATTGAAACTTTTATTCAAAAGCCTCCAAAGGATTTTGTCCCTGAATTAAACCATCAGGGGAAAATCCCAATCGTCCTTACCGGCTACCGCCATAAACCTAAGGAAAGCTGGAACTACCTTCCAAAGGAGGCTATGAAAGCTCTGTGTATCTGTATTCAAAATAGATTCGACATATGCCTTTGGAAGGAGATCCATCGTTTCCTCCCTAAATACTCCAGGACTAAACAGCTAATCTTTGCGTTTATTGAAAAGCACGGCATCGAACTGGAAGAATCTACTTTCGATACTATCGCTAAGAGGTATCAACGAAAACGAGATTCTTATTACGTCGATAGATGCCGTAATAGGAAACGAAAATCACAAAATTAATTTGTGAATTTTTACACCTAAAATCCGAAATGTTAAGACTTTCCAACATGAATACTTCTTCTCAATTTTTACCCGGTATTAGAAGAATTTTCTGCATTCCTTGCAGCTCTATTATCCCTAACGTCGCTCTGCGTAACATCGCTAAGATGGCTTCGCCAATCCTGACGAAGCCTTCGGAAATCCAGTTCTTTGGTGTGCCGACTTGCTCGGCTACCACAGAACAGGATAATCGTCAATCTAAAATGTCGGCCACTTTGAAATTCAAATCGGCTTGGTCGCCATGCTCATATCCGTTAGCGTTCATTATCGAGGATGTTAATGGAGGACTTTCTCTCATGGGGGCTAAGGAACCTCCGTTCCCATCCATAAAACAAACAAGTAATTCCGGCTCTCCGTCGGGAGATCCTGCTGGCTTCTCATACGAAATTACTCATATAGCTTTAAAAACACTTTGCCCATGTGTCATGTTTAATGATGAAAAATGATTGAAGAATATATCGCCGTTGGACCGTGAGGTTAGACGGCTATTTTTCTACTATTGGCTATGTTTCCCGCTCTCTCTATTGGGCCTGAGGTTAGCAATTGTTTGTTATACCATCATGTAGTCATAGGAGGTCTGTGGTTGGTCGTATTTATCGGCAAACCCATCGTTAAATGATAAAATTATTCCCGGTAACCTTGAACGCTGTTTATATTAAACTTGGTTGCCGTCCACTGCATCCGTGTCGTGGAGCTTGCTTGGATTAATTAAATCAGTAGCGCTTATGGGGGATACCCTGGGGCCCATTACGTCAGCATGGATAGCTTTTATCGCCGTCGCTGGAGAGGTTAATCCAGGTACTCTTGTGCTTTTCGTAGGTACCGCAATGAGGAAAAAGTCATACACGACATCGAGCAGTTCATCAGTTGTGAGAGACTACCCCCTAAGGTGTGACTTCCGCTCTTAGAATCTCATTTGTGGATGAATTTCAGGGTAAGTGATTTTTTCCTATTTATACAGCAAAGGTAATACCTCGTTCTCTCTCTGAAAGGGTAAAATGAATCTTCGACCCTTGCATAGCGTTCGCGAGGTGGATTTTTTAGGCTGTATAAATCTTAAAAAATCATCTTATGTTTAACCCTTCAATTCTTCCAAAAATGAAATTACAATTCGGAGAGCTGCAGATCACCCCTCAGGTGGTGAATCGCCTGCATGAACTTGACTTCACAACTGATGAACTGCTCGACGCCGTTAATGACCACATGCTTGGTCATCTTGACGATGCACCTGCTGTTTACTGCGGTACCTACGCTAAGTACAACGGAGGCTCCTTACGTGGCCTCTGGATTAACCTCTCCAGCTTCGACGACTACAAGGAGTTTATCAACTTCTGCAAAGCTATCCACGCTGACGAAACGGACCCGGAACTGATGTTCCAAGACTATCAGGGTTTCCCCCGTAAGTACTACTACGAAAGCTGCATGGATGAAGATACCTTCTACCAAATCTACGACTACGTGCAGATGTGCAAGCTCCACGACACGGATGCAGTGGACGACTACCTCGATCTCTACGATAACCTCGAAAATTTCGAGGATGCGTTCTGCGGTTACTGGGAAAGCGAAGAGGACTTCGCAAGACACATCGTAGATGAATGCTACGACATTGAAAGAACGATGGGTTCGCTCTCTCAATACTTCGATTACGAAGCTTTCGCTCGCGATCTCTTTATGTATGACTACACAATGGGCGCTAACGGAAACGTGTTCCGTTCCTGCTAATCTCAGTCTCATTCGAGAGAGCTTCCCCTTCGGGGGAGGCTCTTTTTTTTGCCAATAGTACACCAGATTGTCTTTTTAGCCTATGATTCAGTTGATTATTTTTGTGCAATAATATCAATAATCTCCTATGGCCATCAAATACAATCTGCATCTAAAGGGGTATGTCGGTGATTGGGATTTCGATCCTGATTACGTTGATTACATTCTCTCTAAATACGAGGATGAAGAGGTTAATGTACTGATTGATTCACTCGGCGGTTCTCTTAAATCAGCTCTCACTATCTCTTCTGCCTTCAAAAATCATGGAAATGTTCATGTTCATTTTGTCGGCATGAATGCTTCGGCTGCAACTATTGCTTCGATGGGTGCTAAACACATCTCCATCGACGCAAGCGCTATGTACTTGGTTCATAAATGCTCAATGGTATTCTTCCAATGGGAAGCTTTAAACGCTGACCAGCTGCAGCAGGTTATCGAAGAATACAAGCAGAATAGAACTGATATGGAAAAATTTGACCTTAACATAGCTCAAATTTATGCCGGTAAATGTAAGAAAGCGACGAAAGATCTTCTGGAACTTATGAAAGTCGGGGGATGGCTTACCGCTCAAGAAGCTCTTGACTGGGGGTTCGTCGATGAAATTACAGACAATGCCGATGATGTCCCCCCGCAAATGACTAATGCCATCGCTTCCGCTATGGCTAACGCGGGTATGCCGATTCCGGATATCCCGGTAGTGGATGAAAAGGAATCTGCTTTTTCTAAGTTCATCGCCTCGATCGCTGCGCTTTTTAAATCTAAATCTCATAATTTCATGGCTGACCTTTCCTCTCAGAATCCTGCTCAGCAGGCCCCTGAACAATCTCCTACGGCTGCAGAACAGCCTGACGAGCCTCAGAACGCAGCTAACGCTGACGATCTCGCGACTCGTTTGTCGAACTTGGAAGCTGAAAATGCTAACCTCAAAGCTCAAATCGATGCGCTTACGAAGAATCCGAATGACAACTCTATACAAGTTGTCGAATCGGCTGCTTCGAATAATGCCGATTTTAACAATCGACTTAAACGTGCTTCAGACCTGTTCAAAGCTATTCCTTAGTCTCTAATTTTAATCATTCTTAGCTATGGCTGATATTACTAAAATCACCTTCTCCGACGAGGATTATAAGAAAGCCGCCGAGAAATGGGCTCCGGAGCTTCTCCTTATGCCGCTTCTCACAGCTAACGACATCCTCCAATACATGACAGGCTTGCCTGGCATTCGTGGTAAATACCATTTCGGCGCTGCTGAGTCTAACGCTCAGTTCGCTCCGTTTAAAGCTGACCGTAAGTCCGCTTCTAATCTCGACGTGAAGTTCCGAGAAATCGAAACTTTCCTTGGTAATGTCGTTGAAGATTTCGTCCCCGATGACTACTTGATGTATATCATCGGACAGAATGCCGGTTTCCTCGGCGACACTCAAAAGGAAGCTCCTTCTGCTAAAATGGTCCTCGCTGCTGTTATGAAGTCGCTGGGTTACAAGTTGAGACAAGCCCTGTTTACAGCTAAACGTAACCCAACCGGTAACACTACTGCAGATCTTTTCGATGGTTGGCTTACCAACATCGAAAAGGACATCGAAGCCGGCGAAATCGATGAATCTAAAAACAACCTTCTCCAGCTTAAGGATGTGATCTCTTCGGCTAATGCCGTCGACATCTTAAAGGAGGTTGAACGTTCTCTCGACCCGCAGTTACGTTCTCAGCAGAAGTTCTACTACTGCGCTCCGGAAGTCGCTGACGCCTACAACGACAACTATCTGCTGACTCACTCGGGCATCGCCTACAATACTCAATTTGACCAGCCGATTCTCGAGGGCTCGTTCAACAAGTCAACTCTCCTTCCGCTCGACGTACTCGCCGGACAGGATGTTATCATCGTCACAACCAAGGAAAATATGCTCTACGGTTTCGACTCTATGAGCGACGTGGAACGTATTCAGGTAGACCGTTTCGCTTCGTTCCAGCTGACGCTGTCCGCTGCTATGTTCTTCGGTACGCAAATCCGTTCCGTTGACTCTCGATTCTGCAAGGTCGTTAAACTCGTTCAGTAAACTCTAATCTTGTTTATTATGGCTAATTCTTGCACTTCTATCCAGAAATCCCTCGGCTGGTGCCAAGGTACTCCGGAATTGCCGGGGATCCGTCGCCGTATCTACTATATCTCCAAAGGGGACATAGTTAGTTGGCCGACGTATGCCCGCGACGCAAAAGGTCGCGTCACTTCTTCGGTTTTGGTAGGTTCTTTCACTCTCAAAGCTGATGCTAAATGGCATTATATTGACATCCTCCCCGATAAATCTCAGCTTACTTCCGAGGCTCAGGGTGAACTCCCAAGCCAAACGCAGCTGAATAAACTCTCTGCAGTCCATCCCGGCATCGGGGAAGAAGCTTCAAATGCTGCTGCTTACATCAACAATAACGATAATGTTTTCATCGCTCAGGACATGAAAGATAATTATCGTGTGATTGGCTCCGAAAAGTGGCAGACGAAGTCAACCGTAGCTCAAGACCTCGGTCAAGGCGCTACCGGTAACACTTCAACTACAATCGCTGCTGAAGCTACAGACGAAATCGCTAACCCTATCTACAAGGGCATCATCGAAACCGAAGATGGCGATATCGACTGCTCAGGCGATTCTAAATCTGAATCGTAATCCTCGTAACTCTGTTCCTGCGTTCATGATGGACGACGTTAGGCCCGGCGCTATTTCGCTGGAGGGTATCATCGATAATATCGCTGTCCCTCCTTTGGAGGCTCCTGAGCTTAACGTCGTCTCTCGTCCTGTTAAGAAGAATCTTTTCGAATTCAAGCAAAGAGCTTGGCATAAAGCTATTGATTCGGAGGCTCGTTGTGACTTCGCCCCGAACAAGATTAAACTCTCGTTCCGTTATCCCCAGTTCGCTATTATTTCTCTTTGGATGCGCTCGAAATTGGGGAAATCACTCTCGGAAATCAAATCGGATGAGTCTATGATCGAATTCTTCGCATCTAATATAGCTCAGCTTATCCCCAAAATCATTGGTTCATCTCTTTCCGCAGGTGATTGGGCAATTGTGACGCCTCCCAAAAGAAGGCATATTCAGCATAATTTCGCTTCGCTCGTCGCTGCTGATATATCTGGGAGGCTATCTATCCCGTTCCATGAAGATATTGCATTATGCCACTCCAAACATCGCGTTAACGCGATTTTCTCTTTGGCTGACTCTGCTCCGCCTGAATCGAATATAATCATTTTTGATGATATAGTTACGACCGGTGCAACCATGTTATCTATGTTTAATCTCTTGAATCCTCTCGGTAAGAATCTGGTGTTCTTTACCGGCATTAATAACAAAGCATGATGGATAATTCTTTTACTGAACAATTACGCCTCTGGATCGAATCACCTGAGGCGGAGCGTAACTATTCAGTCGGTGCTCTTTATCTGCTCAAACTTAGTGGCAATCCGATTATGTATCGGAATATTGTCGCTAATATCGACAAACGCCATGAGTTTATCAATTACGAACTTCAGAAGTATTACAACTTCCGCGTTCAATCGCTGACGCATGACCAAGTGGAGCAGATGAAACTGCAGGTTGACGAAATAATTCAACGTGATATCCCATTGGCTGCCAATGGTGATGTTGAAACCAGGTTGGAAAATCGTAAGGGTAAACGTGCTGACCATGACTCGCTCCCACAGAATATCCAAGATCTGTATACTCAGAACTTGTCGATTCTGCAGAAGATGCGAGAGCTACACCTGCAACTCCGTAATCTGTCGACTACGGAGGCTACTTGCCCTGATTCTGAACGTTATCCTTTCCTGAAGGAACTTATCAAGCTTGATAAGTCTCTCCATGAAAATTGGAAACAATATGATGAATTTGTCGCATGAAAAGGCTCAGGTCGATAAAAGATATCCTGATGCCTCTGGCTGTCGCCAATCATCAGGCTTACATGAATAATGAGCTTCAGGTCGCCGACATCCTCGAGTGGATTCTTGACCAAGTCGGTACCGCAGAGGTTTGGCAAACGTCATTCTCCATCTCCGAGGAATTCTTGCGCAGATTGTTTTTCTTACAACGCAAGAAATCAATTACAAGGTTTAACCTTATTCTCGATTTTAAAGCAACCAATAAAACGCTTAAGCTCTGGTCTTTTATCGCTCAAACAATCTCTCATACATACCTCGCTGATAACCATTCGAAGATTCTACTGGTCCGCTCGGCTCGTGGTGACGTGGTCTCGGTTATTACATCGCAGAACCTTACGCGTGGTAATCGTTATGAATCGGGGTTTATTTCTACCGACTCAACGATCTTTTCCAATCTTCTGGGCTCTATTCAAAATTTGATTAATTTTCATTCAGTTCCACTTAATGAATTATTCCAAGGAAACTCTGGAGCAGATTGAAAAATTCGCTTCGATTTATTTAAAAATTTCCGATATGGCGGTTATCCTTGATTTACCTGCCGAACAGTTAAGGATTGATATCGCCCATCGTAACTCGGATGTCTCTAAGGCGTACCATCGTGGTAAAGCTGCTTCTAAGGTGAAGCTGCTTCACCAAGAAATGCTACTCGCTCAAGTTGGCTCGCCTTTGGCCATCGAAAATACTCATCGTAACTTAATGGATATGGAGGATGATGAATAATGCCGATCAATAAAAATGCTTTTGAAATATGCTCATCCGACCTTTTTACCGATGTGGAACGCCTTAATCAGGCGTACCCTACTTACATGGTTGAAAAGGTCTTGCGTGTGCGACAAATGTATCTTTGGCTTATCGCTAATCCTTCTGCTAAGGATGCTAAATTCGTCGAAGAAGATGTCGATCGTAACAACGTAACCAGGATGACCGCCTATGATGACCTCTGGATTGTCAAGAAGCTTTTGCCAAAGCTTAATGAGGCATCTAAGGAGTTCCACCGATGGCGTTTCGTAGAGATGATTCTGGAGTCTTACAAGATGGCTCGTGACCGTAAGGATACACGTACCATGGAAAAGGCTGCTTCGTCTTACGCTAAATACACCGGAATCGACAAGGAGGAAGAGAAAACTCTCCCTCTTTCTCTGATTCTCGTTCAGCCTTTTACAGCTACTTCAGATCCTTCCGGCCTCGGTATTAAACCAATCCCGAATCTTCAAGAGAAGATTGATTCGCTCCTTCAAAAATACCGTAAGGAAACTATTGACATCGACGATATAGATTTTGAAGAGGCAGACCTCGAAGAAAATATTCTTTTCCTTAATGATCAATCTGACGATGGAACAGAAAAAGAATCTGGTGTACTTCAATAAGCCCCAGCGACTTACACAGCTGATTGGAGCAAATATCTCCGTCATTGTGGCTGGCAGACGTACCGGTAAAACGGACTCTATCGCTGCTCCTTTCGTACTCCGAAATATGCAGCGGATGCCGGGCAGTACCGGCGGAATCGTTGTCCCTACTTTCCGTCATGGGCTGACGAACACCATCCCGGGACTTCTCGCTGCATGGAAACGCTGGGGCTATATCGAGGGGGTGCATTACGTCGTCGGTAAAAAACCTCCTAAATCTTTCGCCGAATCAATCCGCCCGCCGATTGATTATGAGCGAATTATCTCGTTCTATAACGGTAGCTACGCTGTTATTATCTCTCAAGACAGACCGGGTTCTTCCAATTCGCTTACGCTTTCTTGGATCCTAATCGATGAAGCGAAGTTCATCAATTATGAAAAACTTAAGGATGAAACGCTCCCGGCTAACGGTGGTATTAAATCGCATTTCGGCTCTCACTCTTGTAACCATTCGATTATGATTCTGAGTGATATGCCTCAAACCAAACGCGGCTCCTGGTTCCTTCACTATCGTGAAAAAATGGATGCCGAACTCATTGATGCTATTCAAGCTATCGTTTACGAAATATGGCGCATCAAGGAGCGCGTTCGCTCGATGAACTCGAACCACCTTCCAGTCCCGAAATATATTAAAACGCATCTCCGACGTTTGGACCGTGAACTAAATCAGCTCCGCTCTGTCGCTGTTTACTATAAGGAATATTCTTCGATTGAAAACCTTCAACTGCTCGGTGAAAATTATATCAAGCAGATGAAGCGCGACCTTACTCCGCTGACTTTCCAAACATCGATACTTTGCCAGCGTATCGGCATCGCTAAGGATGGTTTTTACTCGTCGATGCGCGAGGGACATAAATACAATGCATCTAATTTTGATACATTGGACCAGGAATTTAAGAAAATCTCGGCTGGCTCGGAGCCAATCTCATTAGCTGACTTGGATTCTACTGCCGATGATGATGTAGATCCTTTGCAGCCTATTTGCATCGGCATGGATTACAATGCTAATATTAACTGGATTGTTGCCGGCCAGCCTTGCGGTAAACGCCTTAACGTTATTAAGTCGTTCTACGTTAAATATGAACGCAAAATCCCCGAACTTATCGAGGATTTCTGCCGATATTATGCGCACCATCAGACTAAACGTGTTGTATATTATTACGATTCAACTGCTCTGGGCTCAAATTATGCCGTTAATAACCAGGATTTCCAGTGGTGGGTTATCAACGAATTTGAAAGATATGGTTGGCAAGTGGACCCGATTTACATCGGGAACCCTATGAGACATGATGAAAAATATCTTCTGATTAATCAGGGATTCGCCGGAAAACAGCGCCTCATGCCGTTCTTTAATCGCCAAAATAATGATGATTTAATTTTGGCGATTCAGGCTGCAGGTGTGAGCCGTGGCCGTAATGGTTTCCGTAAGGATAAAGCCGGCGAAAAACTTGCCGAATCGGAGGAGGATCTTCTGCAGCATCGTACCGACGGCACCGATGCTTTCGATACGCTTTACATCGGTTGCGAAAAATTCCCTCAGAGTTTTTCTTCTTCGGTTGCTGTCTCGGGTGTCATTTAATACAAGTCGGAATGAAAATCTTTATTATTGCAAGATTTTTTTTCTCGC
>CAZKYD010000090.1:0-9903 GCA_964556875.1 uncultured Alistipes sp. | reverse complement strand
CTATTACCCCTAATACGCTAAGCAAAAGATTTCAAACTTAAACCCACGTTTTTCGCCAAATTTCCGAAAGCAGCTACCATCAAACATGCCCTACCCCACGAATTGGCCCAATTCTAGCAAAATTCAGCATCCCCAAGCATCCCCACAAAAATCCACCACCACTTACAAAAAATAAGGCGGAAGCCCGAATCAGTAAGAAACAGGCTTCCGCAAATATGGATATGAGATTTATGATTCTGTTCAAAAATAATTTTGAACAACCATCAATCAATCATTAGCGAGAACTTTATTAACCGCGGTTGTTCCGTCGGTATAAGTTGTACGAAGGATACAAACAGTGTTGGCAGCAGGATTCGCTACACGACGACCGTCAAGCAGGAACCATTCTTCGCGTTCAACCTCCTTGCCATCGGTCAGAGCTGAATCAACGCCACTGGTCTTAAGGGTAAGATAAATTGTTTTCTCGAGAGAACTGGTTTCGTCGTCGGGAACAGCCTTGATCCAGCCTTCGCCGGGGCCGAGAACGGTAACATAGCCGTTGGCACCAACCTCAAGGTTATCAGAAACAGTCCAGATTACCCTTGGCATCATACCGAGATAGAACGAACCATTAACATTATCGGCATCGTCACCATTCAAAAATTCTACATGAGCAGCGTAGAACGAAGCAATGGGAACATCATCCAGCGAGTCGAACGATGGGAGACAAGCCTTGCGATAGGTAAACTCATCGCCGAGGTCGGCATTCATAAGTTCTGCCTTGGTCAATCCTTCGCCATTGACGTCGCCACTGAATTCGGTGCATACATCAGTGTCATAATAAGCCTGTTCGATACTCATCAATTTAGGGTCTACATCTGAAGCAGTAGAGATATTCGCAACATTATCAACGGCGACAGGCTCTTCATTCGTAGCGATAACCTTTCCGGAGTTATAGCAGCGCGCGATAGTGGAGCCTCCATTGCCGTTGCTCCACATTGCAGCATTGATACCGCCAACAAGGTCGGGAGCGGAAATCGTACCGTGGTTGTAGCAATCATGGATATTGGCAGGACCATAGCCACCCCAAATACCACCGGCACCATAAGCCTTATCAATATTTACAGTAGTAAGGGTTACATTTCCGAAGTTTGCACAGCGGGAAATCTCCGCAATCGGCATAGCTCCGATTCCGACAAGACCTCCGACACCGGCAACGTTGCTGACAACATCTCCGGAGTTCCAACAATCTTCCATGCGGGAACAGAATGATCCGACAAGACCACCAACACCGCTTGCGGTCTGACTCTCCGTCTCCATCTCAACCGTGACATTACCGATATTCCAGCAATTCTTCAGCAGACCTCCGGAAGTAATCTTTCCGGCAAAACCACCGGTCGACTGAGCGACATTCTTAATTTCACCCTCATTCCAACAGTTAGAAACCACCGGAGGATAGGAATCATTACCCTGCATCTGACCGATAACGCCACCGACAGCGTAACATGTAGTTCCGTAACCGGTGATAGAACCTGTGTTGTAGCAGTTGTCCATCTGCACACCGTTACCCGAGGTAATCGCGCCGACAATACCGGCTACATACCCCTTGCCGAGAAGGTTACCCGTGTTGTAACAATCGGAGATAGTAGTAAACCCGCTGCCGGTAGTTTGCGGTGCGATACCACCTACATACTGACCACTCGGGATATTGATGTCCGAGACATTCACACATTCAACGATTTCAGTAGTCTTACCAATACGTCCGGCGATACCACCTACCTGCATACGTCCGCGCAGTTCGCCTTCGTTGCGGCAACTACGGATTGTGCCGAGGTTATTAGCAACGATACCGCCAACATACTGGCTACCGGTATAAGATGTACCATTGGTAGTAGTGACATTGCCGACTACACCCTTATTCACGCAATTCTCGATAAGAGTGCCATCTTCAGCTTGGGCCACGAAACCACCGACATAGTTGCAGTTGGTAGTATAGGCATCCCCAACTATACCGGCAAATTCCGAGTTCGAGATTACCGATCCATCATAAGAATGGGCTGCGAAACCGGCGAGATAACCACTCTTACCGTCGACTGACATACTGCTGAAGCAGTTGTCAATCTTACCATAAAGTAGACCGGCAAACGAACCAACATAACTTGCACCCTTGATAGCACCCGAAAGGGTAAGGTCATGAACGAAACCCTTGGCGCCAATAGTTCCGAAGAAACCGATATTCTTACCGGAAGCGGCAACCTCATCAACAAAATTGATTCCGGAAATCGTCTTGCCATTGCCATCGAAATCGCCCTTGAACTGGACACCACTGCGGGCAATCGGCTTGAATGTATCCTCGTCGCCATATTCGATATCATTCTCCACTCTGAAGTAATATCCCTCATAATCCATAAGGGACGACGTCATAAAGTTGGCCAACAGAGTCAGGTCATCTACCGACTTAATCAAGAACGGAGATTCCTGCGAACCCTGACCCTCGAGAATAGTCGGGATAGATTTTACAGGGAATACCTTACTATATTTATTGTCATATACCGCAGTCAGCACATCGGTGACAACCTTATCTGATTCTCCAGCGCATTTCAGCACACCATCAGCGATTGAGAAATCACTACCATCGGTGAGTGTCCACTGAATCTTCGAATCAGCTGACAGATTTACATCATCAATGACATTCCACAGCTTCTCACCCTTATTGAAACCTATATATATAGATCTAAGAGCGACGCTGGCAGCCTCCTGCTCGAAATTCTTCAACGAAGGATAGCCAATTGTCGAGAAAGCATACTTTTCGGCATCGAATCCTTCGGGAGCGGTAGCTACAAGCATTTCCGATGTAGGAAGTGAGGAGAAACCCTGGCTCAGCGAGGAGCAACCCTCAAGATTGTTGATCGAACTATCAAACCAGTTGCGTTCAACCGTGCCGCGGCCGTTGGAGTAACCTACAACACCGCCAATCATCGACCCTTCGCTCTTGACTAAGCCGGAGGAGAGACAGTCAGTGACATCACCCTTGCCATATCCTGCGGAGTTAGAACCAATCACACCACCGGTATAATCCTTACCGGTAATAGTAGCAGAGTTCACTCCGAAGCTTACAGAACCTGCCGACGCACCGACTATACCGCCAACATACTGACCGGTCGCCGTTACATCAGCGTCATTCTGCGATTCAGCGATGTCGCCAAAGTTCTGACCAACGATACCACCGACATAGTTGCCGGCAGCATTGATTTGTCCTGCATTATAACATCCGGTGACAGAAGCATCGCTCTCTACCAAGCCGGCAATACCACCAATCTGGGAGGACCCACCGGTAACATCAGCATAGTTTCGGCAATTCTCCACTTTACCCAGCGTATAACCTACAACCGGAGCCGAGATTCCGTAGAATTCAAATTCGCAGCTACTATCAATAACAACATTGCGGATAACACTGCTGGCATTGGCGATATGGAAAAGACCACCATAATTATATGTGCCTACCAATGTATTGCCCGAGCCATCGAGATTGATCGACTTCACGTGCAATCCTTTTATAAGATGATTGCCGCCATCGAAAGTGCCGGCGAACTCACGCAAATGATTACCCGCTGCCACACCTGCAAAGTCCTCGTCAAGGTCAAAATCTACATCGGCGGTCTGGAGGAAGTAATCCCCCTCATGATTATAATGCATGATTGCATTGTCGAGCTTGATAAAATCAGCCTTATTCTTGATAAGGTAGGGGCTATAAGTCGTACCCTCGCCGTCGAACACTTTCGGAACGACATTGATGACAAACCTGCGGCCGGAAACCACTCCGGGCAGAGCGGCAACTATTGTATCATTGGCATATACGCCACGCATAGTTAAAGAAGAGTCGTTGATCAACAAACCATCAGTAGCCAGGGTGCGCTGACCCTCATCAGAGAGATACCAAGTAACGCCCGATGGAGCCGCCAGCGAAGCCTGATTCTTCATCACGCGTGTCGATTCCCCATCAGCAAACAGCACAACCGACTGCGCCAACCTACTCTCGTCCTTACCGTCGAACGTCTTCAACGTAGGATACAGTCCTTCATTGCCGGTCCATGTAGAAGATGAAAATCCAATAGGAACTTTACCGGTGAAGAATGATGTAGGATGGCCAAACAGTTCATCATTCAGACCTGTAGCCTGATTGTCGGAATATACATTAGTAAAAGCAGTGTCAGACGGCTTTTCAGTGAATCCCTCCAGAATGTACTCCGTGCCGAACACACCGGCAGTCGGTGTGGCAGCGTTTGCCACTACCTGACCAGAGTTGTAAGAATTGCTAATATAAACATGTTCAATCATACCGCCTACAGAGGAGTAGAGCGTGGTAATGTAACCAATCAGGCCTCCGACACCAACCGACAAGCCAGCCGAGCTAATCATACCGGCATTTACGCAGTCAGCCATCGAAGAATCGCGAATAATACCAACGATACCACCGGTAAGCTCATCCTCGCCACTGGTCGACGTAGTGCTAATTTCGCCGACATTCATACATCTGTCGATTGTCACGGCATAAGCATATCCGGCAATACCACCGGCAAAGCCATAGCCGGTCTGCTGACTGACAGTACCGGAGAAAAGGCAATCGGAAATCTTACCTTCAAGGTTCGTCGAATAAGACTGGACAAGCCCCGCGATACCGCCGACACATGCTGCGCCATCGGTCAGACGCAGCGGAAGGGAGACATTAGCATCGGAGCTGCAATTGCTGATTTCGCCAAACGAGTAACCGGCGACACCGCCGACATATCCGTAGCCTGAAGCAGAACCGGAGAACGTACAGTTGCGCAACGCACCGTAGCTACGGCCGATGACACCACCAACATTCATACCCGAGCCTGAGATAGTTCCCTCGACTTGACAGTTTTCCAACTCGCCCTGAGAATATCCGGCCAGCAGACCGAGATAATAACCCGATCCGGAGAGTGAACAATTGCGTAGAATCACATTCTTAACAACAGATCCTTCATACAAAGCGCCGAAAAGCCCCTGGAAATGATAACCCACTGCGTCGATTGTCAGATTTGAAATCACATGATTATCGCCATCAAAAGTTCCGCAAAATGCGCTTGTTGCCGAACCGATAGGTATGAAGCCCTTTTCATTCGACATATCGATATCTGCAGTAAGTTTGAAATATTTACCGCTGAAGGATTTGCTAAGAGCCGCCTCAGAGACCGCACGCAAATCGGCAGCTGTCTGAATCAGCCAGGGATTCGTCTGCGAACCGCTACCCTGGAGATTAAACGATACCGCCTCGGGGATGGCAATCGTCAGCGTCTCCATCGGTTGAACTTCACTTTCGGTCAGCCACAGAGCAACCAGACCGCTCTGCATGATTGAACCGACCACCCAGGGCTCAAACGTAATCACTCCGTCATCGACATACCCTACAATGGGCGATGTTGTGTCAATCACCCCGGTCGTC
Source organism: uncultured Alistipes sp. (assembly GCA_964556875.1). Lineage (GTDB taxonomy): Bacteria > Bacteroidota > Bacteroidia > Bacteroidales > Muribaculaceae > UBA7173. The sequence goes on along the minus strand of CAZKYD010000090.1, from coordinate 4,457 downwards.
ATATTTATCGGGAAACATTTGAAGTCGCCATAAAGGCCCATCGATACGATATACTGAGGTGACACCGTGACCGTGCCATCGGTATCTACGCGTGCACGAACCGGCACACCGGTAGTTCCGAAATTATATATCGTCATCTCATAAGGGCTATCCTGCTCTACAAGAAGAGGATAGGTAATCTTGGTATCAGTATTGTTTGAGCGCTTGGTGGCGTACATCGTAGCATTGGCCGGGCTGTAAACGCCCTGATCGATGGCGGCCAGCAACACTCCGGCATTAGAGCCGGCGCCTACGATAGCACCCCACTGCGAGAGCGTGATTACACCCTCAGAGTCGATCGTACCAGTAACGGGACTGCTCGGATAGAACTTAATTCCGTCATCCTCGTAACTGATAGGGAACATATAGACATCGCCGTAGCTGGAGCTTTGCCAGATACGCTGCGGCATAATTGAAATTGTTCCGGCATCCACATCGACAACCGCATCGACCGTTTCATCCAATCCATAGAAATTATGGATATGAATCGTAGTGGGGTCGGTCTCATCGGCCACCACTTCCATCACACAGTAGACTTCGCTTCCGTTATGAACTTGGTCTCTTCCGATATAGGAGCCCTCCACGATTTTGCCGGGAGTAGCGCTGCGGCGACGAGCTGCAGAGGGTAGCGGAGAGGTTGAGCTGACAGCTGTGCCCATCGGGACCATTACCGGGCGCTGGGCTTCCATATCGCAATAGCTTATTTGGGGAGCACCTGCAACCGATGAAACGGCATTAGCCCTCAACGCTGACGAAGCTGTAACGGCCGAATTATTACGGGCGGCGATTTCATCGGCTGATAAAATCTGCGCCGGACTAAACGTTTGAGCCAGTTGGCTCGGACTGTCGATACACTGTAGTGGAGGAGGAGCAGACTGAGCTGCCACCATCACTTCTGCCTTCACCGGCCAACCGACCAGTAACATTGCACCTGCTAATGCAGCATAAATTTTGCAACTTTTCAACATAAGTTTTGGGATTAAAGCACCTATTATAATATAGCACCTATTATAATAATATGGAGGTATAGATTATTCTAATATGTTCCTCTTTTAGAACACAGCGCTAATTTAGCAATTTTCTCAACATCTACATACATTTTCGGCTATATTTTTTCAGCCTTCCCTTGTATTTATGTTAAAAATTAGCCATTTTTGCCATTATACCCCCATAAACGGAAATCGCCCGGGAGTTTCGTGGGAAACTTCCGGGCGATTCTTAAGATTTATTGCTTGCTATGCGGAGCCGAGCAAGAGCTATCGCTCATGCAGCTCCATTTAAGGCTTCAAGATTAGCAAGAACGCTTTGTCTTCTTGCCGTAGCCGTAAGCAGCAGCTGCGCCGAGCTCTTCTTCGATGCGGAGGAGCTGGTTGTACTTAGCCATACGGTCAGAACGAGAAGCAGAACCGGTCTTGATCTGGCCGGCGTTGGTTGCAACAGCGATGTCAGCGATAGTAGCATCTTCTGTTTCACCAGAACGGTGAGAGATAACTGCGGTGTAACCGTTACGCTGAGCGAGTTCAACGGCGCGAAGAGTTTCGGTAAGAGAACCGATCTGGTTAACCTTAACGAGGATAGAGTTTGCACAACCCTTAGCGATACCCTTCTCAAGATACTTAACGTTGGTTACGAACAAGTCGTCACCTACGAGCTGGCAACGGTCGCCGATAAGATCGGTAAGGATCTTCCAGCCTTCCCAGTCGTTTTCGGCCATACCGTCTTCGATAGAGTCGATGGGGAATTTCTCAACGAGTTCTTTGAGGAATTCAGCCTGCTGAGCAGAGGTGAGCTTGGGAGCGTTAGCGCCCTGCTTCCATGTGTAGTCGTAAACGCCGTTTTCGAAGAATTCAGAAGAAGCGCAGTCGAGACCGATAGTAACGTCCTTACCGGGAACGTAGCCTGCGAGCTCGATAGCTTTGATGATAACTTGAAGAGCGTCTTCAGTACCGTCGAGGTTAGGAGCGAAACCGCCTTCGTCACCTACTGCAGTAGAGAGGTTGCGTTCTTTGAGAACTTTTTTGAGGTTGTGGAATACTTCAGTACCCATGCGGATGCCTTCTTTGAAGCAGCAAGCACCGATAGGACGAATCATGAATTCTTGGAATGCGATAGGAGCATCAGAGTGTGCACCACCGTTGATGATGTTCATCATAGGAACTGGAAGTGCGTATGTGTTGCAACCACCGATGTATTTGTAAAGGGGAAGGTCTAGATAGTCAGCAGCAGCCTTTGCTACAGCAAGTGACACACCGAGGATAGCGTTTGCACCGAGGTTTGACTTAGTGTCAGTTCCGTCAAGAGCAAGCATTTTTTCGTCGATAGCGATTTGGTCTAGAGCGCTCATACCGATGAGAGCTTCAGCAATAGGACCGTTAACGTTAGCAACAGCCTTGGTTACACCTTTACCCATGTAACGAGACTTGTCACCATCACGAAGTTCAAGAGCTTCGTTAACGCCGGTAGAAGCACCAGAAGGAACTGATGCACGGCCTTTAGCGCCTGATTCAAGAACTACGTCTACTTCAACTGTTGGGTTACCGCGTGAATCGAGAACTTCACGACCGATGATTTTTTCTATTTTCATAATTTCTTTACTTAAAGATTATAGTAAATATTTGGTTAGATGATATTTTCTAATAATGCAAGACAAAGGTACAAATTTTTCTACTAGCTAAGACTTAAATTAACTTAAGATTACATCTTTTTTTCAAGAATATTTCATTTGCACCTAAAAACAGTAATGACTCGCCGAGAATTTCTCTTGGCGAGTCATCTTTACTATATAATTTTGCTGATTGTAATCGGCAAGAATTATTCAGCTGAAGTAGCTTCGGGAGCCTCAGCAGCAGGAGCTTCTGTAGCAGCTGCTTTTTTGCTGCGTGAACGGCGAGTAGTCTTAGCCTTAGCTGCGCTCTTATCCTTAAGCATGTTTTCGTTGTAGTCAACGAGTTCAATGAAGCAAGTTTTAGCGTTATCACCAAGACGGTTACCGGTCTTAAGGATACGGGTGTAACCACCTGGACGGTCAGCGATCTTTTGTGAGATTTCACGGAAAAGTTCAGTGACAGCTTCCTTGTTTTGGAGGTAAGAGAACACGAGGCGGCGATTAGCCATAGTGTCGTTCTTAGCACGGTTAATGAGGGGCTCAGCATATACGCGGAGCGCTTTAGCCTTTGCAAGAGTTGTGAAGATGCGCTTGTGCATGATCAATGAGATGGTCATGTTAGCAAGCAGCGCGTCACGGTGAGCTTTAGTACGGCTAAGGTGATTGAATTTTTTATTATGTCTCATCGTTATTGTTACTCTTTATCTAATTTATATTTTGAAATATCCATTCCGAACGATAGATTCAAGTTCGCCAATAACTCATCAAGTTCTGTGAGCGACTTCTTACCAAAGTTACGGAATTTAAGGAGGTCGGTTTTATTGAAAACCACGAGTTCACCGAGAGTTTCTACTTCAGCGCTCTTTAAGCAGTTAAGCGCGCGGACGCTAAGGTCCATATCTGCGAGCTTAGACTTGAGCAGTTGACGCATATGAAGTACCTCTTCGTCAAATTCCTCGTTACCATCGGTTTCAGTTGTCTCGAGTGTTATCTTCTCGTCTGAGAATAACATGAAATGGTAAATAAGGACTTTTGCAGCTTCCTTAAGTGCATCCTTAGGTAGGATTGAACCGTTGGTTGTTATTTCAATAATTAGCTTGTCATAGTCGGTCTTCTGGTCAACGCGGAAGTTTTCAACTGTGTACTTAACGTTCTTGATTGGAGTGTAGATAGAGTCGATAGCCAAAGTGTTCATGTCGTCGTTAGGACTTTCATTTTCTTCAGCCGGCACCCATCCACGTCCTTTGTTGATGGTAAGCACGAGTGTGAAACTTGCGGAAGGATCCAAATGACATATAACCAACTCGGGATTCAATACCTCAAATCCGTTGAGTTCTTTGCTTATGTCACCGGCTGTGAACAGCTCCTGTCCTGACACTGTTATAGTCGCACGTTCAAAATCGGTATCTTCAACAGTTTGCTTGAGGTCAACTTTCTTCAAGTTAAGGATGATGTTGGTGACGTCTTCCTTAACGCCGGGTATAGTATCAAATTCGTGCTTAACGCCGTCAATGCGGATGGTTGAGATTGCGTAACCTTCGAGTGAAGATAGCAATACTCGACGCAATGCGTTACCCACTGTGATACCATAGCCCGGTTCCAAAGGCTTGAACTCAAATTTGCCGTAGCAGTTATCGGCTTCCAACATGAGGACTTTGTCAGGTTTTTGGAATGCTAAAATAGCCATGGATCTTAAATTTTTATTTATTATGACTTAGAATACAACTCGACGATTAATTGTTCCTTGATGTTTTCAGGGATGTCTTCACGAGCAGGAGTGTGAAGGAATTTACCACTCTTAGTGATTTCGTCC
>CAZKYD010000089.1:0-10077 GCA_964556875.1 uncultured Alistipes sp. | reverse complement strand
TTACATTCTTCAGCAGGTGGCGCCAAAGTTCGCAATCGTCTTGATATGTAACGGTTTCGGCTGCCATATAGTCGGCGTAGATTTCGCTCTGACGAACGTCGTCGAGAATCTTTTTGAGCATATAGTAGTCGCCGTCCCACGCCATGGGGTGGTCTTTAACATACGCAGCAATCGCCTCCGATTCGCGGATGGCGCGCACGTATTGGTTATCGATGAAGCGTGTGTTGGGGTTCAACTCTTCATCGGTGGGGCAATATTTATCTTTCGCTGCTTCGATGCGGTCAGCCTCAAGATCGGTGAGGTAAACCGGGAGCAGAAGCATCGATACATAAAGTTCGTAAGCTTTTTCGAGGGAGTCGTTCAGCGATTTCTTTGCGTTAGTCAAAGAGCTGCGGCTATCAGAGAAGTTCAACAGGGTTTCAGCTGCCTTCTTGAAGGCCTGATTGTAGCCGGCGGTTGTAAAGTCTTCCTGCTGACGCGCTACTTCCAAGAACGAAGAATCCTTAGCGATAACGGTTGAGAGGATTACGGTCCATAGCTTTACATCCTCAGCCATAGTCTTCGCGCCTTTCTTTTTGCGATAGTCGGCATAAACCGTAGAATCAACGATTTTGCGGTAGAGTTTCATCAACACACCGTCGAAGCTATCAAGCGTTGCCGAGCCTTTGGCGATAAGTTCGCGCATAGAAAGGTCGGTTGATAAGGCTTTAGCTAAAGCTGTGTCGGAAAGCACATTGGAATCACGGAGACTGTCGAGGGCGCCGCGGGCCATTCCGGGCTTAACTTTATAACCTGACAGTTGGAGAATCAACAGTAGTAGATCGAGATAAAGGGCATGTGCGTAACGTGCGTCTCGGGTATTCTTTTCCGGGGCGGTCTCGATTTGGAATTCACTACGAGTAAGGAGGTAGGCATAGAGCATCTGCACTACCTTAATGCGTATTAAAATTCGATTAATCATCAGTTGAATAGGTTCTTCATTACGAAGTGAAAATACAACTCCGTTTGGAAGGCAAAGTTACGAAAAAGTTTGCTAACATCCGCGATTCGCTCGAAGTTTTTGCACTTCGTTTCTGAATCAACTGCAGTTTTTTTGCTTTCCCCGAGAATCTACCGAGGGGGTTATGCCCCGTTATTTTTCGGCAGGTTCCTCCGAAAGTTTGGCAATCTGATTACGAGCCACCTGCAATGTAGCTTCAAGACGCTGACGCTCCGTAGCCAAGTCGCGACCGGAGGTTACGGCATGAGCATAAGTATATGCATCTGCCAGGGCTGCAACCTGTTGCGCCGTCAGTTTCACCGATTTAGAGGATTTACCGCGGAACGACAAGGTCAGGGGGCGACCGGCGTTTGCAGCAGCAAATTGGCCGATAGTGTCGCTCTGCTGTGGAGAGAACGTGATTATCTCACCCCCGTTAATGCGATAATTGCTCTCGCCATCGTAAGGCACCGTTTCGGTGGCCACGGTTTCCGTACCGTTCGACAGAGCGATGGAGGTATGGTTAACCGACGGCTTTGCCGATGATACGATGTAGAACTCACCGATTTCAGAGACACGTCCCTGAATGCCGGTAGTGTTCATAAAATCAGCATTATACCCTTGCGAGGCCACCCAATACCCTTCGACCATCCGAGGCGTCTTTATCCATTTCAACTTTCCTTTCGACTGTTGAGCCGACAGCTGCGCGAGGGTCGACAGGGAATCGTTAGTGGAGATTTTCAGCAGGGTTGCTTTCTCGATAACCTTCGGGCGGAGCGCCATCCCCTGACGTTGAAGTTCAACTTCGGCAGGATAGTTCTTCTGCAGGGAGTCGAGTAGCGCAGTGGCGCGCGTATAGTCGGTAGCTTCGAACGCTGCCGAAGCATCATCGAAAAGTTGCTGCGCGTTGGAGTCAGCGGTTTTTCCGCCTGAACATGACGCGGAGAATATTAGGAGTGAGCCGATAGCGGCTGCATATAATGATTTCATATTATATATATGTATATTATTGTTCGCGCATCACCTCTTTAACGCCTTTCACCGTCTTTATGTTGCGCATGATGCTGATTAGCGTCTCGTAGTTAGGGATACCGATGGTTAGATGGCCATGAAACAGTCCGTCGTTCGACTCGATAGCGATAGCTCGCAACGAGGCGTCTTTCTCCTTATTAATAATAGATGTAATACTGGAGACAATGCCCACATCATCATAGCCTATAACTCGCACCGTGACACACATTTGCGCTCCCTTCTTGCCTGACCAGCGAGTGGTAATCACTCGATAGGGGTAGCGCTCTTTGATGTTGCGCGCGTTCGGGCATGTATCGCGATGTATCTTAATCGCGCCTTCCGAGGAGATAAAGCCGAACACCTTATCCCCGTAAATCGGGTTACAGCATTTTGCAAACTTATAGTTCAACCCTTTGACATCTTCACCAATTACAAGGATATCATCGGCAGCCGATGTTTCCTGTTTTTCAGGGGCTGAGGGTATCAGGGTGAAATTCTCGGCAGAGACACGCTCGGCTTGCGCTTCGACTGGCTTTGCTTCTCCATTGACGAAACGGTCGATAATATCATTGATATCAAGCCGCTCTTCGGCGATTTCATGGAAGAAATCGTTCATATTTTTATAGCCGAGGCGGTAGATAAACTTGCTGACCGACGGTTCGTCAAACTCTATTTTACGATTTTTCAGACGACGCATCAACATTTCGCGTCCGAGGTCGGCTGATTTTGCTTTCCCTTCCTTTAAGGTCTGACGAATCTTGGTGCGAGCTTTCGAGGTGGTGACGATATTTATCCAGTCGGCTTTCGGGGTCTGATTTGCCGCAGTTTGTATCTCGACCGTATCACCGCTATGCAGACGATAGGTGAGCTTTTCATGCTTACCGTTGACACGTCCGCCAACACAGTGGCTTCCGACATTCGTGTGGATATGGAAGGCGAAATCGAGTAGCGTTGCTCCGGCAGGGAGGCGGAACAGGTCGCCTCGCGGAGTGAACACAAACACCTCTTTATCGTAGATATCCATCTTGAAGTTGCGCATCAGCTCCATTGGACCTGACTCGGTGTCTTCCAAGATGTCGCGAATCTTATTCATCCAGGTGTCGAGCACTTCCTCGCTCTTGATACCCTTATAACGCCAGTGGGCGGCAAGGCCCTTTTCAGCCACGAGGTCCATGCGGCGGGTACGAATCTGCACCTCTACCCATTTCCCTTCAGGCCCGGAAACGGTAATATGTAGCGACTCATATCCGTTGCTTTTCGGCACGGATATCCAGTCTTTCATTCTCAAGGGGTTGGGCTGATACATATCGGTGACTACCGAATATGCCAACCAGCAATCGCTCTTTTCGCGTTCGGGCGGTGTATCGATAATGATACGTATAGCAAACAGGTCGTAGATATGGTCGATGTCGTTTTTCTGCTTCTTGATTTTATTCCAGATAGAGAAAATCGACTTCGTACGTCCCTTAATATCGAACGTCAAGCCCATAGCTTGCAACTTTTCGCGCAGCGGAGCGATAAACGCGTCGATGTATGCGTCGCGCTCGTTTTTGCGTTCGTTAAGTTGGCGGGCAATGTTGGTATAGGTTTCGCGATCGGTATATTTCAGCGACATATCCTCCAGGTCCGACTTGATGGCGTATAGCCCAAGGCGGTGGGCCAAAGAGGCATATAGATAGTTCGATTCTACGGCGATATCCCTTACCATTCGTTCGGCAGGGTGATGATTTATCATCTTCATCAACACCAAACGGTCGACAATCATAATGATAATCACACGGATATCATCGGCAAACGCCATCAATAGGCGGCGGAAATTCTCCGATTCAGGAGTTGTGCCACGGCTATAAAGCGAAGCTACTTTCAGCAACCCGCGCACCATCTTGGCTACATCCGAGCCCCATTCTTTTTCTACCTGTTCAACGGTCATAAACCGACCGTCACACAAGCGATAGAGCAGCATCGCCAACACCGAATTACGATTCGGACTGATACGGCGACAAAACTCAGTAGCCACTTCCAACGAACGGATAAGGGTACTGAACCCAAAACGGTCGCGCGAATAGACACCTTCGTTAGCGGCACGAGTGATTAACCGACGCAGCTGACTATCGTCGGCGACTACGGAGATTTCCCGAGCGGCACGGCATAGCGAAAGATACCTTCCGGGCAGAGAGGCCAACTCCTCCTTTGTCAGCAAATTTGCTTCATTGATTGCATCTGAGGGGTTTAGCTGATCGTTCAATAGATTTTTTCCTTCCATAGCGTTGCAAATTTATGAAAATTGCTATTAATTAGCAAACCTATCCCTTCATTTTTTAAGAAATATTACCGACCGACGAGTTTATCCGCAAAAAGTCCCACCGGCTGATTTTCGAGAATTTTCTGTAGCGAAAACGGCAGAAGTGGCAAAATAGATAAAAATGAGAAGAATTTGCCACAAATTGAGGGCTTACCTATTTTCATAAATTTTCACAAAATTGTAATTTTGCATATAGATTTGTCGGCCAATATTTACACCTAAAAGCGCCGATAAAGTTTTGACTGAATTTACTTGTAACATTATGTCTGTTAGTAGAATTATTGCATTTGCTATATCAGCTATTTGTTTATTAAACTGCAGTTGCTCCGGCCAAAAAGAGGAGAACTCTGCTGAAGTGAAATCTGTAAAATTATGCCGAGTTGAAGGTGGCGGAAAAGCCACGGTTTCCGAAGTGCCCGGTAAGGTGAAAGCTTCTGAAGAGGTCGGTATGGCCTTCAAAGTTAGCGGCTCGCTGCAACGCGTATATGTCAGCGAGGGTAGCCATGTAAGTAAAGGACAACTTTTGGCGGAAATCGACCCACGCGACTATAAAGTGCAGCTCGAGGCTGTCGAAGCTGAATATTCTAATATTAAAGCTGAAGCTCAGAGAGTTATCGCGCTATATAACGATAGTGTAACCACTGCCGAAAATTACGACAAGGCGCGCTACGGCTTGCGACAAATCACTGCTAAATATGATAATGCTCGCAACCAGCTTGCCGACACCAAAATATATGCTCCATTCTCCGGGACGGTGCAACAAAAGATTTTCGATGCGCCGGCCGTTGTTGGTGCCGGGATGCCGGTGCTGACCCTGATTTCTGCCGACCGTCCGGAAGTGGTAATCAATATTCCCGCATCTACTTATATGCAGCAAGGACGCATTACCTCTTGCTCAACAACCTTCGATTTTCTCAACGGCGAAGAAGTTGATCTAAAGGTAATCGCCGTATCGCCCAAAGCGAATGCCAATCAGCTATATGAAATGCGTTTAGCACTCCCCGATGGGATGAAAAAACTGCCTTCTCCGGGGATGAGCGCTATGGTAAAATTGCATTTCAAAGGGGAATCTACTACAGATAATATCGAAATACCGGCAACGGCAATCCTGTCAAAAGGTAACGAAACCTTCGTATGGGTTTACAAAGATAACGGCACCGTTGAGCGCCGCAAGGTAACGATAAGTTCACTCCACACCAATGGCACAGCCTACATCTCCTCCGGACTTATCGAAGGGGAGCAGGTTGTTGTGGCCGGCGTTCATTCGCTCACCGACAATCAGAAAGTTAAGCCGGTTGAGGCTCCGTCATCAACTAACGTAGGAGGTCTGCTATGATAGATATTAGTAATTGGGCTTTCAATAATAAGAAGCTAATATATTTCTTCGTTGCAGCGCTGATTATCGGAGGGCTTGGTAGCGCCTACGAAATGAGCAAGCTCGAAGACCCCGAAATCAAGGTAAAGACCGCTATGGTGGTCGGCATCCATGCCGGAGCATCGGCCCACGAGATGGAAATCGAGGTTACCGAACCGCTGGAGAAAAGCATCCGCACAATGGGAGATGTTGACCATGTCTCCAGCTGGTCGTATAACGACATGGCCCTCATCCAAGTGGAGCTGAAGCGTACCACCAACGACAAAGATATCGAGCAATGTTGGGATATTCTGCGCCGAAAAGTTTCAGATGCGGCAGCTACGCTCCCCGCCGGAACCACAGTTAAGGTGCAGGACGATTTCGGCCTGGTTTACGGTATGTTCTACGCGCTGACCGGCGATGGCCTGACCGAGCGCGAAATGTCGGACTACGCCCGCCTTATTCAACGCGAGCTCACGAACATTGATGGCGTTGCCCGCGCAACGATTTACGGCGAGCGCGATGAATGTATCAACATCGAAATGCAGCCTGAAAAGATGGCAAGCCTCGGCGTATCGCCGGCTGAAGTGCTATCTACGCTCAAAGGTCAAAACGATATCCTCTACACCGGCTACTACGACAACGGCACCACTCGCGTTCGCGTATCAGTTGCCGACAAGTTTAAGGCCGTTGAGCAGATCAGCCAAATGATTATTCAAGGGCATGAAGACGACCAATTGCGCCTTTGCGATATAGCAACCGTCTACGATGGATATGCTACTCCCGTCAGAAATGCCTTGAAGTATAACGACGAAGACGCCCTCGGAATTGCGATTGCAGCCGCCTCGGGAACAGACATCGTGAAGGTCGGTGCAGCCGTTGAAAAACGTTTGAACGAAATCAAGCGCGACTATTTCCCCGCCGGCACAGAATATCATCAGATTTTCTATCAGCCGACACGTGTCACCGATGCGCTCTCTACATTCTTTATCAACCTGTTGGAATCGGTAATTATCGTAGTTGCCATCTTGATGATCTTCATGGGCTTCAAGAGCGGTTGGATTATCGGATTAAGCTTGATAGTAATCGTAGTCGGATCATTCTCAATTTTAGGAATGCTCGACGGCTCAATGCAGCGCGTTTCGTTGGCAGCGTTCATCCTCGCGATGGGTATGCTGGTTGATAACGCAATTGTAATTATCGACGGCATATTAATAGATATCAAGAAGGGGAAACCACGTCGCGAAGCGATGACGGCTATCGGGAAACGTACGGCAATGCCATTGCTCGGCGCTACGATGATTGCCATCCTGGCGTTCCTGCCGGTATTCTTATCCCCCGACACCGCCGGTGTGTATGTCCGCGACCTCTTTATCGTCTTGGCGGTTTCGCTGCTGCTGAGTTGGGTATTAGCGTTGGTACATGTACCGCTGATGGCCAACAGAATGTTGAAAGCTCCGAAAAAGACCGCAAACGAGGAGCACGTCTACAACGGCATCGCTTATCGCTGGCTACATTCTGCCCTTGTCTTCAGCTTACGCCATAGAATTTCAGCCGTTGTCTGCGCTCTGGCGTTTGTATTGCTTAGCGTCTGGGGCTATAAATATATGCACCAAGGTTTCTTCCCGAATATGGCTTATGATCAGCTATATATGGAGTATAAGCTACCGGAGGGCACAAATTCTACCCAGGTAGCCAAGGACCTCGCTGAAATTCGTCATTACCTGCAACAGCGCCCCGAAATAAAGGATATCACCACCTCAATTGGTGCTACCCCGGCGCGTTACAACCTTGTGCGCAGTATCGCAACTCCGTCGCTATCCTATGGAGAACTTATCATTGACTTCGACTCAGCTGAATCGTTGGAGAAAAACATGGATGAAATCCAACGCGATTTGGCAGCCCGTTATCCTCAGGCTTATCTGAACCTGAAGCGATACAACATCATGTATAAGAAATATCCGATTGAAGCACTGTTTACCGGCCCCGACCCTGCCGTTCTGCATCAGCTTGCCGACTCGGCTCGCATCATCATGGAGAACAATCCCGCCGTTCGCCAGGTGACAACCGATTGGGCTCCGTCGGTGCCGATGTTGGAAATCAGCTACGACCAATCTTCAGCTCGCCGTTCCGGCCTCAGCCGAAAGGATATTTCAACCTCAGTGATGAGCGCTGCCGGCGGCATTCCGGTCGGCACTTTCTACGATGGTATTCATAAGAACACCATCTACATGAAATGTAAGGAGGCCGATGGCTCGAACATCGACAACCTTGAAAATGTGCCTATTTTCTCTATCGTGCCGAACGTTGCCGGATTGCTCGACAAAGAGACCCTGCTAAAACTGAAAGCCGGGACTCTCGACCAGAGCGAACTTATCAGCCGACTGACCGAGACCACTCCCCTACGCCAGCTCAGCGAAGGCATCAATATCCGTTGGGAAGATCCGGTAGTGCCACGCTACGATGGTCAGCGCGCCCAAAACGTAATGTGTTCGCCGGCGGCAGGTATGGAGACTGAAAAAGCTCGTCAAGCTATCGCCGAAGAGATTGAAAAGATTCATCTGCCGGTTGGCTACTCTTTGCAATGGAAAGGAGAAAAAGACGCCAGCACCCAAACGATGTACTACCTCTTCAAAAACATTCCCATCGGCGTAGTGCTGATGATACTAATCTTAATCCTGCTGCTGAAAGATTATCGCAAACCGGCGATTATCCTCTGCTGCTTGCCGCTGCTCGCTGTCGGTGTGGTTGCAGCAATGCTTATCTCCGGCAAAGCGTTCACCTTCTGCGCCATCGTTGGAGCCCTTGGTCTTGTCGGCATGATGATTAAGAATTGCATCGTGCTGATGGATGAGATTAAAGACGAAATGGAAGCCGGCATCGAACCGGCTCAGGCGTTGATTTCGAGCGCCAAGAGCCGTCTGCGTCCGGTAATGATGGCTTCGTTGACCACAATCCTCGGTATGATACCGTTGCTCTCAGATGCCATGTTCGGTTCAATGGCCGCTACGATTATGGGTGGATTGCTATTCTCAACGGTAGCAACCCTGATTTTCCTCCCGGTTCTTTATGCGTTGTTCTTTAATATCAAACTGAAATGAGAAAATCTATTATACTGACTGCTTTATCATTGTTATTAGGCGTAGGCGCAAATGCCGAGGCTCTGCTGACAATCGATGATTGCATCACCCTCGCAAAAGAAAACAACCGCCAACTGGCAGCATCCCGATTCCAACAGGAGGCTACAGATTTCAACGCCAAAAGCATGAAGGCAAACTTCTTTCCGACAATTTCATTGACGGGAACGGCGTTATACTCTTCGGCCGACGGTTCATATAGCAGTGGTAGCGGTATGCTCCCGGTAGTGGGTGCCGACGGCACCCCGGTCGGACAGTTTGCTTACTTCCCCGGCATCGACCTCAACTATAAGGTTGGAGCGCTGTTTAACGGCGGTGTGAAGTTGGAGCAACCTATCTATATGGGTGGTAAAATTCTGACCGGCTATCGCATGGCAAAACTCGGCAGCAGTATGGCGCAGCAGAATGTACGTCGCACCGAATCGGAAGTGATTTTAGCAACCTCTCAGGCATATGCCGGTGTGGTAAAAGCTACCGAACTGCGAAAAGTAGCTCTATCATATAACAGCCTGCTAACCGAACTTATGCGCTCGGTGGAGAAAGCCAAGCTCCACGGCGTTAAGTCGCAAAACGATGTGCTGAAAGTGCAAGTGAAGCTCAACGAAAGCGAGCTGAATCTGCGCAAGGCCGATAACGCTGTCCGTCTGGCAAAAATGAACCTTTGCCATTATATCGGACGCCCCCTGACCGACTCTATCGACGTTACTTCTACCCTCCCGTTCAATGCCGACCAAGCATCAGCTAACGCCGGAATCTATGAACGTCCGGAATACCATCTGATGGAGCAGCAAACCGAAATGGCCAATCAGAAAATCAAACTGGCGCGCAGCGAATATCTGCCACAAGTAGGACTGGTCGGCATGTATAACTACACCAATGGTGGCGAACTTAACGGCACCAAGGTTATCGATGGCGGCAACTACCTCGTGGGAGTGCAAGTTTCAATTCCGGTCTACGACTTTGGCTATCGCACCAACAAAATCAAGGCTGCCAAGGCCCAGTATAACCAGGCGCAACAAGAGCAGGAAGACACCAATGAACTACTGACTCTGCAACTGACTCAAGCCATCAACAACCTCGACGAATCGCAATTAGAGCTGAAGTTAGCAGAATCATCAGTAAGCTCTGCCGAAGAAAATCTCCGCATGAGCAATCTGCAATACGACCACGGCGTGGAGACCATCTCCGACCTTCTCGAAGCGCAAACGCTATACCAGCAGGCACTGCAAACCAAGGTCGAAGCCTACGTCAACTGCTACCTTCGTTGGCTTGAATACCGCAAATCCGCCGGCCT